>CAYJQZ010000030.1:1942-6735 GCA_964372555.1 Candidatus Woesearchaeota archaeon
TGGGGGTTTGGATGTGTATGAAATGGAGGGAGATGTAGACTTAGAAGGATACAGTGCAAATTAATTTTATAATCTCTTAATTACATATCCTTCTTTTGTGTCGTCTATGTAATATCCTAATGACTTTATTTTATCTCTTAATTGGTCTGATAGTTTAAAATCTCTGTTTTTTCTTGCCTGCTCTCTTTTTTCAGCTAGTTCTTTTATTTCTTTAGGAATTTCTATTTTATCTTCTATAATACCAAATACTTTATCAATGTTAAACATAAATTCTTTAACTTTTTTAGCATCATTTTCTGATATTTTATTTTCTGCTAGTAATTTATTTAATTCTTTTGTAAATTCAAATATTGAAGTTACTGCATTGGCTGTTTCAAAATCATCATCCATTGCTTTTTCAAAATTTAATTTTGCTTTCTTTATTAAAGAAATAACTTTTTTATTATCTTTTGATTTGGATTTGTAATTATTTAATTTTAGAATGAATTCATTTAACTTTTGAAGTGAATTCTTTGCTTGTTCTAGTGCTTCTTGATTAAAATCTATTGGTTTTCTGTAATGTGATGAAATAAATAAGAATCTTATTACATTTTTATTATAATTTTTTAATACATCTTTAATTGTTGAAAAATTACCTAATGATTTTGACATTTTTTCTTTATTAATTTGTACAAAGCCAGTATGTAACCAATATTTTACAAAAGGTTTTTTTCCTGTAATTGATTCCATCTGTGCTATTTCAGCTTCATGATGCGGGAAAATTAAATCTAATCCTCCGCCGTGAATATCATATTGCGGGCCGAATTCTTTTTCTGTTATTGCTGTGTCCTCGATGTGCCAACCTGATCTTCCATTTTCAAGCTCAGTTTTCCAATAAGGTTCATTTTCTTTAGAAAATTTCCATAAACAGAAATCTCCTTTGTTTCTTTTTTCTGTATTCTCATCTATTCTTGATACTGAATCATTTTCTTCTAGAGAAGTTCTTTTTGCTAATTTTCCGTAGTCTTTGTCTTTGCTTAAATCAAAGTAATATCCATCTGAAATTTTGTAAGCAAATTTTTTATCTATTAATCTTTTAACTTGAGAAATTATTTCTGGGATATAATCTGTTGCTCTTGCGTATTTATTTATAGAATTAACTTCTAGATTCTTCATATCTTCTAAGTAAGCTTGTTCGTATTTTCTTGCAATTGTTTTCCAGTCTGTTTTTTCTTCCTTTGCTTTTTTTATTATTTTATCATCTATGTCTGTAATATTTTGCAAGTAAAATACTTTGTAGCCTTTATATCTTAGATATTTTACAATAATATCAAATTGAATATAGGTTTTTGCATGGCCTAAATGAGAATAATCATAAGTTGTTGGGCCGCAACAGAAGAATTTAACTTCTTTGTCCTTCAGAGGCTTAAAAACTTCTTTTTTTCTTGTTAATGTGTTATAGACTTTAAGCATAAATAAATCTCTTTTAAAAGCTTTTTATAGTTTTTTATTGGTAGTAAACTTAATAAATAGAGTCCTTTTGTGCCTATTCACCAGTAGAAATGAAAACAGTATTATTCACAAAAGGATTAGAGGAATTAAAAACAGAGGCTTTAGTTATAGGTTTCTTTGAGGGCGTTGATACTGAAGATGTTGAGAAATATACCAATGTTTCTGATGGTTTATTATCTGAGGTAATCAGAGAGAAGGATTTTAATGGCAAGTTTGGAAAGATTTTAATGCTGAGATTGAAGGCACATATTAAGAGATTTGTTTTAATTGGCTTGGGTAAAAAAGAAGAATTTAATATTAACAAAGCAAGAGAGGCTGCTGGCAAGGCTGCTGTTTATGTTAGAGACCAAGGTATAAAGGAATTTAGTTTTTCATTATTTGATGATCTTAAACCATTTGATGCTGCTTACAGTTGTGTTGAGGGTGTAAGATTGGCTTTGTATCAGTTTATTGATTTTAAAACACAGGGTTTAGATGAGATAAAGAAAGTAGAGCACTTTACTGTTGTTGCTGGAGGAAATAATTTTGTTGATGTTGATGAAGGTATAAGAAAGGCCTTAGTTGTTACAGATTCTGTTTGTTATGTAAGAGATTTGCAAAATAGACCCAGTAATGTTGTTACTCCAACTTATTTAGCAGAAGAAGCAAAAAATATTGCTAGCAAGTTTAAATTGAAGTGTACAATTTTAGAGAAAAAACAAATGGAAAAACTTGGTATGGGTGGAATACTTGCTGTAAATAGAGGAAGCAGTCATCCTGCCAAATTTATTATTTTAGAATATGAAGGCGGAAAAGAAACTGTTTGTTTTGTTGGTAAAGGTATTACTTTTGATTCTGGTGGTATTTCATTAAAACCTCCTGCTGATATGGGCGATATGAAATTTGATATGAGCGGCGGCGCTGTTGTATTTGGAATAGTTCAAGCTGCTGCAAGGCTTAAGCTTCCTTATAGAGTTATTGGTTTAGTTCCTGCTACTGAAAATTTACCTGGAGGAAATGCTTACAAACCTGGAGATATAATTAAATTACACAATGGAAAAACTGTTGAAGTCATAGACACAGATGCTGAGGGGAGATTAGTTTTAGGTGATGCTTTATCTTACAGCAAGAGATTTAATCCAAATTTTGTTGTTGATTTTGCAACTTTAACTGGCGCTTGCGTAGTTTCTCTTGGTAGTGTTTATGCTGGGATGTTTAGCAATAGTGATGAATTAGCAAGAAAATTATTTGAGGCAGGAGACAAGATCAGTGAATGTGTTTGGAGAATGCCTTTGCATGATAAATACAAAGAATATATGAAAAGCAGCGTTGCTGATATAAAGAATTGGGCCCCTAAAGAAGCAGGTGCTATTACTGCTTCAGTATTTTTGAAAGAGTTTGTTGATTGCAAGTACTGGGCGCACTTAGATATTGCAGGAACTGCATATACAAAAAATAGTGATGGGCCACTTAGGTCTCAGGGCGGGACTGGTTATGGGGTTAGATTAGCTTTGCAGTTATTGGAAGATTGGAAGAAGAATTAGAAGTATTATGATAAGAAATTATATTTATACTCTGGCTTTTTTAGTAGCTTCTTGTGCTAAAGCTGGGAGTTATTCAGATGTTTCTTTAGATTATCAAGATGTTTCTGTAGACTGTTCTCCTTTAGAAGTGTTAGCTTGCGATTTTGATTCTTGCCGTGATGAAACTGGTTTGTATACATCAAAAAGAATTTATTCAAATGGCATGTCTTATTTTGGTTGTGGTGTTGAATATCTGATTAGACCTTGTGAAGTGAATAGTAGTCGTGACTGTTTTAATTGTAGTAGTGTTAGATTTGAAGTAGATGGTGTAGACTATGGCTTTGTGCGTGAAGGCCAATGTTTAAATTTGCATAATGGGCATAAAATGTTATTAGTTAATGCAGATTCACCTGACGAAGTTGTAGTATGTTTTATAGGCAACAATTAATTCTTAAGTTAAGTTTAAATAAAGGTTTAACATTCTAAATTTACTTTCAAAATGATGCCAAACTTAAATCCCAAACAGCTAGAGCAGGCCATGAAGAAGCTTGGAGTAAAACAAGAAAAAATAGAAGCTTATGAGGTTGTTATAAAAACCAGAGATAAAAATTTAATTATTAAAAATCCTGATGTTATGAAAGTTAATATGATGGGACAGGAGAGCTTGCAGATTACTGGGAGTATAGAAGAAGAGAGCAATGTAACAGAGGATGATGTTAATACTGTTGCTGATCAGGCTAATGTTAGTAAATCTGAGGCAAGAACTGCTTTAGAGAGAAATAATGGTGATTTGGCTGAGGCAATACTAGAGTTGAAGAACAAATAACTTTAAGTATTTTAATCACTCCGTAGTTATTATGGAACAGGTAAGGAGGAATATACTAGAGGCAAATAATGCATTCAAAACAGCAGATCATTTAGCTTATGTCAGTTATCCATTGTTAAAAGATAATAAATTATTATTAGCAATAACTCAGAATTTATACATGGCAGGTTTGAAGGGAATGGATGCTGTTTTACATTATGAATATTTGTACAAAAGAATAACAATGATGCCAGTTGATTTTGAATCTAGAATGCAAATATTCGAAACCAAGGTTGCACCAAAAATGAATATAAGGCAGGGCATTCCTAAAATAATAAAGGATTTAAGATTTATAATGCAACAACACAAGAATAGTCCAATGGAATTTTCAAGAAGAGAAAAGTTTGTAATATGTAATGATGATTATACAACTATGAAGACAATAGATATAGTAATGCTTAAAGATTATATAGTTGTAATGAGAGATTTCTTACGTGTGCTTGGTGAGCTAAAGTAAAATGTATGAAGATCAAGTTGATTCGCCGGAAGAGGAGCTCAAGAGAGCAGATCACCTAGTTTTTGTTTCTTTGAAATATACCAGAACTTGTGATATCATGAGGAATGCTATTAAGAGAATGATAGCTGCTTTTGAATTAATAATGAAAGAACATTTGGAATATTTGAGGAAAAATAAAGATATTGTGGATGTTCCAAATAATGTTAAAGAAAGATCAATTATGGTAAAAAATATTTTAGGCAATTCAGGAAAGAAATATCTTATTTTATATAATTTACTTAAGAAAATAGATAAGGCTGAATGCAGTGCTGTAGAAGAGTTTAGGAAGAATGTAACTTTGAAGACTAAGACTACTAAACCAATAGAAGTTAAGGTTGAGAATTTGTATACTTATCTGGATGTTACTAGAGAATTTGTTGTGTTTATGAGACAGAGAATGAAAGTGAAATAGATTCTAAACAAAGAACTTAAAAACAAG
>CAYJQZ010000030.1:6745-8490 GCA_964372555.1 Candidatus Woesearchaeota archaeon
TGGAAGATGCATGTTATTTCTGTATTGCGTTGGTTCCTTTTAGTTGGCAACATTATACGTTATGGTTCTAGACTTGCTGCCAGGCATTATCTTGTAAGATAGAGAACGATTTATTAATTCTTTAAATAGGTAAAGAAGCATGGCTATTTCGAGAGTAATAGGTTGTATTTCTGCAAAAGGGGGCGTAGGCAAAACTACAAGCGCAATTAATTTAGCTGCTGCATTAAATCATTTTGGTAAGGATGTTACTTTGGTTGATGCAAATTTAACTACACCAAATATTGGAATTTATTTAGGAGCACCAATTGTTCCTGTTACTTTGCATGATGTTCTTAGGGGTAAAAAAGATGCAAGAGAAGCAGTTTTTAGTCATCAAAGTGGATTGAAAATATTACCTGCAAGTATTTCTGTTAAAGATGCCAGGAAAGTAGATCATACAAAATTAGATTCTGTTTTGAGAGATTTAGATGGGCATAGTGATTTTATAATTTTAGATGGTGCGCCAGGTTTAACTAAGGAAGCTATGGCTGCAATTAAAGCTTCTAATGAAATACTTGTTGTGACTAGTCCTGAGATGCCAGCAGTAACAGATGCTTTGAAAACTGTTAAAGTTTGTAAAGACATGAAAAGAGATGTTATAGGTGTATTAGTTACTAAGACAAATGCTAAAAATCCAGATATGTCTTTGAAAGATATAGAGAAGATTTTGGAAATTCCTATTATTGGTGTGATACCTGAAGATAGGGCTGTTAAATTTGCATTAGCAAATAAGCAACCTGTTGTTCATAGCCATCCTAGAAGTGCTGCTTCTGTTCAATATAAGAGATTAGCTGCTGATTTATTAAATTTAAAATATAATGAGAGAATAGAATATGAAAGTAGTGGATTTGTTGATGATGTTTTAAGATGGTTAGGGTTTAAGGATTAGAAAGGTTTAAATTTCTTTTTGTGTGTATTTATATTTATGGCAATAGATTTAGGTTCTTTACCTTTTGATAGAATATGGAGAAAATCAGGTCTTCAAGAAAGATTAGAAGCTGAAGGATGGGAATTTTTTTCTAATTGTACTTCTGGAGATAGTAGTTTTTTACCTCAACTTTATGAAACTTATAAAGAAGTCAGGTTTGCAGATGCTTATGATTCTAAAGCAAGCCCCCTTAGGAATATGCAGGCTGTCTATGTTAGGGAAAAGAAGGGTAAGTAGTAATTATTGTTTATAGATTTGTTTTGGTTCAGTAGTTAATTATATAAAGTTTTTCAACTAATATTATAGTATGAGTTTGGATAGAAGGGTTTTGGCATTGTTAGGATTTACAGCTGTAATTGGATGTGCTGGGCCAGATAATACTCCGCCTTTTGATAATGCAGACGGGGGTGTTGATTGTGTTTCTGGATGTGATGCAGGTGATAGTATGAATAGAGCACCAACAGTACAATTTGGTGATATGAGCAGAAATGCAAGAGTTGGAACTCCTAAAGATTTTATTGTTAATGCTAGTGATCCTGATGGCGATGACGTAGAGTGTGATTATGATTTTGGCGATGAAAATAGAAGTGGTTATGGTCCTTGCAGTGTACAACATACTTATGGTGCTGAAGGAGATTATAATGTTGGTGTAACTGCTAGAGATTCAAGAGGTTTGGAAGGAAGTACTAGAGCTGGTTTTAGGGCTTACAGAAACATTCCTCCCACTGCAGTTTTAAATTGTGAAGAAAGAGCAGCTGATGGAAAATGTGTTTACAGA
>CAYJQZ010000031.1:0-4717 GCA_964372555.1 Candidatus Woesearchaeota archaeon
CATGCTAATTTTAGTTAATGTTTCTCTAGAATTTCTTCTTAAATTGCTTAAAATCAGCATTTCATTTTTGTTTAACATATTAACCACCTCGAATATAACTATGCTTTGAAAGGATATATAGTAGATTCTTAGAAATTATATAATATATATAATAAAAATTAATAATCTTTATAGCCAATATTGAATCAATAATGCTAATGAAAAGGAATATAATACAGCTTGCAGGCAAAACCTCTGTAATTTCTCTTCCAAGCAAATGGGTTAAGAGATTTAACATTAAAAAAGGTGAAGAGGTAGACGTAGAGGAAAAGGGCAATACACTTGTAATAAAACCAGCAACAACTCAAACAGAAATTAAGCAAATATCATTAAATATAGATGAATTAAATGATAAATCATTAAGATACACAATATCTGCATTGCATAAGTTAGGATATGATGAAATAACTTTGTATTATGAAAAACCAAAATTAAACAATACAATACAAGACTTAATAAAAAATTTACTTCTGGGTTTTGTTGTTATAGAACAAACAAGCAAAAAAGTAGTACTAAAAAATATATCAAATGAAGCAGATTCAGAATTCAATCCAACTTTAAGAAGAGCATTCTTGGTTTCTATTTCATTATCAAATTCAAGTTTAGAAATGATATCTTCAAATAAATTTAATGAATTAACTTCACTAATAAATCTTGAAATGAGTAACAACCAATTAACTAGCTTTTGTTTGAGATTAATTAACAAAGGATTTTACAAAGAACAGGAGAAATTAATATTTATAACAACAATAATATGGAACTTAGAAAAAATAACAGATGAATACAAAGCAATATGTATAATATTATCAAAAAATACAATAGAGATACAAAAAGAAATATTAGAATTATACAAAGAAGTAAATAAATTTTTCTTTTCTTACTATGAATTAATATATAAATTCTCTTTTGATAATCTAAACAATTTAACAAATAAAAAAGAAGAATTAATCCAAGCAATGAACAAAATACCACCAAAAACAAAATACGAAGTTCAACTACTTAATACATTATGGACAATAGTCTCAAAAACATCAGATTTAACATCATCTATCGTTGCAGTAAATAATTCAGAATTAAAAAATTAAAACCAGCTATTATCCTCCTCATACTCAAATTTCTTCTTTTGTGTTATCTGTCCTTTTATTATATTAAACCTGTTTCTCATGTGCTGTATTTTATCTAGCATCTGTGGTAAATTATACTGCCATTTTAATTTTATATCAATGTAGTTAGCTCTCATTTTGTACATCGTATTAACATTATCCAATAACCTAAGAAGATCATTACAAAAAGTTATTACAGTATCAAACTGAGTAGTTGATTTAAAATCCCCAACATGCCTGTCCTTTATTGTTGTTAAAGCATCTTTGAAAGAAAGAACCTTAGGTTTAACCTGCCTATCTATATGATCAGACATCCAAACATGGCTAGAAATTAGTCTTTCACTTTGTTTACTGTCATATTTAGATTTTAAATCTCTAATTATATTTTCAACATCGATAAGATATATATCAGCATCATCAAGTGTTGCCATACAATAGTAGTGTTCTAATAATATTTAAAGATTATTGTGCTAGTAACTCTTTCCAAAATAGCAGACAACAGAAGCCTCTCTGCTGCAATTAAAACATTTTTTACCCTTTACTACAGGTTCATCTAATGGAATAACCAAAGATTTAGCACCATCACTCTTAGTTTTAATTTCATCCTCACAATTTAATGTTTCACACCAATTGCCTTTAACAAATTTCTTATCTTTAATTGCCTTATCAAATTCTTTAGAATTGTTTACAAAAAGAGTATTGTTTCTTACAAATTTCTTAGCCTTGTCCAATAACTCTTTTTGCATTCTATCTAAATCATTCTTAACATAATCTCTAATCTCTTTAATCTTCGCAGCACTTTTTTTTCCATCATGCCTTGTCACTACAACAGCCTGTTTTTTTACTATATCTTTAGGTCCAACTTCCACCCTAATTGGAATTCCCTTCATCTCCCATTCATTGAATTTCCAGCCAGGAGTATATTCATCTCTGTCATCCACAACAGGATTAAACTCTTTCAAACTTCTTCCAATATCATGACAAACTTTAATTATATTTTCCTTTTCTTTTGCATCCAATATTATTGGCACAATTACAACCTTATTATCAGCAACATTAGGTGGTAAAACTAATCCTTTATCATCTGAGTGTACAATTATCATAGCACCAATAGATCTTGTGGAAATTCCCCAAGAATTTTGATGTACTAACTTTGTTTTTTCATCTTTATCTATAAATCTTATATTGAATGCATCTGAGAAGTTTTGTCCTAGATAATGGCTAGTTGCTCCCTGCAATGATTTTCCATTTGGCATAAATGTTTCTACACTCAAACTATATTCAGCACCAGGAAACTTTTCTTTTTTAGATTTTCTTCCCTTTATAACAGGAACAGCATATAGATTTTCATAAATATCTGCGTAATAATTTAAAATTTCTGAAACCTCTTTCTCAGCCTCTTGCCTAGTTGCAAATGCACTATGTCCTTCTTGCCACAAGAATTCTCTAGATCTTAAAAAAGGGGTTCCATGTTTAAATTCCCACCTAACAACATTGCACCACTGATTTATTCTTAGAGGCAAATCCTTATAGCTTCTAATCCACTTTGGCATTGTATGGTAAATTATTGTTTCAGAAGTTGGTCTTATAGCAAGCCTCTCATTTAGTTTTGTATCTCCTGCTTCAGTCACCCAAGCAACTTCAGCCTTAAATCCCTTAAAATGTTCTTCCTCTTTTAATAATAAACTCTCAGGTATAAACAATGGAAAGTAAACATTCTTTACACCAGAATCCTTTATCTTTTTATCAAAGTAAGCCTGAACCTTTTCCCATATAGCATAAGCTGCAGGCCTTAGTATATAACAACCAGAAACGTCTGTATATTCTATTAGCTCAGCCTTTTGTAGTACTTGAGTATACCATTCAGAGAAATCCCCTTCTTTTTTTGCAGTTATACCTTTAGTGTCTTTCTGCATGGCTTTTATAGACTATAGCTGTTTTATATATTTTATTGTAAACTGAGCTATATTGGCGTTTATAAAGGCCGCTAGATAATATTTTGATTATATTTCATAATATCACTAATCAACTAAAGTAAAATAGATCCTCTTCCTGCCCTTGCCTTTATTTTCCAAAGAAACAAGTTTTATTCCTTTTATTTCAGAAGTATTCTTTAGATGACACCCACCACAAGGCTGGATATCTATTCCATCAACTTCTATTAGTCTAAGTTCATCATAATCTTTATAATCTCCTTCAGCTAATTTGGATAATTTTATAGCCTCTTCCCTAGGAACAAATCTTATTTTTACCTCTTTAGCCTGATTTACAATCTCATTTGCTTTATCAACATAACCTTGGAATTTCTCTCTGTCAAAATTCTCTAAACTAAAATCATCACTTGATTTTTCTAATCCAAGATTACCGCCAGTAATCAAAGCACCAGTTTCTTTATGTATAATGCTTGCTAAAACATGGGCGCTAGTATGCATTCTCATTAATCTGTATCTCCTGTCCCAGTCAATAATTCCATGAACTTTATCTCCAACTTTTAAACCTCCTTTATCTATCTCATGGTTTATATCTCCATCAAACTTTCCAGTAAATACAACATTGTATTTTTCACCATTAAATAATATTTTTCCTGTATCATGAGGTTCTCCCCCGCCAACAGGATAAAAAGTAGTTTTATCTAAAACAACATATTTTCCATCTTTTACAGAGACAACTGTAGCATCAAACTCTTTCAAATAACAATCTTTTAAATAAAGTGCTTCAGTCATCAAAATATGAATAAAGAAAAGTATAAAAACATTATTGAACTGAATTACATTAATGAAAGAGGAAAAATGTTTGTTCTGCAATTTACAAAATGATAAAACAATAATGCTAAAGCAAAATAAATCATTTTATTCTATTTATGATACAAGCCCAGCAAATTTAGGTCATTGCTTGATAATAGTTAATAGGCATATAACATCATTTTTTGATCTAAAAGACAATGAAATTGTTGATCTATATTCTATAATAAAAGAACTCAAAAGATTATTAGAAAAACAATTCTCTATCGATGGTTATAACATCGGTGTTAATGAAGGAAAGGCAGCAGGAAGAACAGTTGAACATCTAATATTACACATTATTCCAAGATATAATGGAGATGTAATTAATCCTCGGGGCGGCATTAGGAATATATTGAAATATAAGGGTTAATAATCATAATCCTTTCTTTAAAATAGGCATAAGTTCTGACTAAAAAGAAACGTTTATATACAAACCAAGCACAATAAATTACAAATAAAAGGGGGAAAATGAAAGCTAAATTTAGTAAAAATTCTAATATTTTTATTAGTTCACAGGGGTGGTGTAATTGTATGATAACGAACTAATTCTAAACATTATAAAAAATTCAAATGATGCAATTATTGCCATAGATTTGGATGGAAAAGTTATTCTATGGAACAAGGGAGCTGAAAGTTTATTTGGATATAAAGAAAAAGATGTTATAGGAAAATTAATACCATTAGTAAAAAACAAAGCAAGTTACGAATTAGAAACAATAATAAGTAAAGTGAGGGAAGGACAAAGCCTAAAATTCAAAACACAAAAACAAACAAAGCAGGGAGAAGAGTTAG
>CAYJQZ010000031.1:4727-8183 GCA_964372555.1 Candidatus Woesearchaeota archaeon
GAGTTAGAATTAATATTTAATACAAATCCACTAGACAAAAATAATGTAATAATTGGTGCATCAATAATTATACAACATTCTGATATTTTAAAGAAAGTTTCTTACTTATCATTAGACTTACCACAAGCAGAAAGAGAACCAAAGAGGACATTTTTAGTAATAAGGGATCTAATTTTATTAACAATAGATTTAGATAAAAAAACAATAAATCAAATCTCAAGCGAATCAGGAATAAACTGGCGTACTGTAGAAAAACATCTAACATTCTTGATAGGTAAAAAACTTGTTGCAGAAATCTTTAGCTCTGAATATGTAAGAATTTTTGAATTAACACCTTTAGGTAAAGCACACATTGAAGAAATAAAGAAGGAGCAGTACAAAAAACAATGAAAGTACTAATGTTTGGTTGGGAATTCCCGCCATATACTTCTGGTGGTTTGGGTACTGCTTGTTATGGATTAACAAAAGGATTAGCAAGAAACGGCATAGATATAACATTCGTAGTTCCATATGCTCCAGAAGATCAAAAAGCAGAATTTGTCAAGTTAATTAGTGTAAATAACATAAAAAATCTTACAATAATTCCTGTAAGTTCAACTTTAACACAATATGCAACAACAGACAGTTATGAAGAAAGAATTGCAAGACTAAAAAAAGGATTAAGAGAATTATACGGCCACAATTTATATCAAGAAGTACTAAGATATTCTTTGGTTGCAGCACAGTTAGCCAAAGAAATAGAACACGATGTAATACACTGTCATGATTGGATGACTTACCAAGCAGGAATAAATGCAAAAGAGATCTCAGGGAAACCATTGATTGTTCATATCCACAATACAATATTTGATAGGTCAAGTTTGAAACCAAATGGACATGAATATTGGATAGAAAAAAATGGATTTGAACATGCAGATATGGTTATAGCTAATAGTAATAAAATTAAAGATACTTTAGTTTCAAAGTATGGAATTGATCCTAGAAAAATTATAGTAGTTCACTTTGGAATAGAAGAAGATGATCCAGATTATAATATAGAAGTAAGAAAACCATTTAAAACAAAAATTGTTATGTTCGTAGGAAGGATAACATTACAAAAAGGTCCAGACTATTTTATAGAAGCAGCAAAAAAAGTTCTAGAACATGAACCAGATACAAGATTTATTATGGTCGGCACAGGTGATATGTTGCCACAGATTATAAACAGAACAATTGAACTTGGAATAAGTGATAAAATAACATTCACTGGTTGGTTCAGTAAAAAAGATGTATACAAAGCATTCAAGCTTGCAGATGTTTTTGTTATGCCTTCAGTATCAGAGCCATACGGGCTAGTTGCATTAGAAGCAATAAAAAATAATACCACAGTTATAGTTTCAAAGCAGGCAGGCGTCTCAGAAGTAATAAAGCATTGCTTAAAAGTAGACTTTTGGGATGTAAATGAATTGGCAAATAAAATCACTGCAGTATTACGATATAAAACCTTGCATGAAGAATTAAAACATAATAGTTCAGAGGAATCTAAAAAATTCAATTTAGATGAGCCAGCAAAAAAAACAATACAAGTTTACAAAGAGGCAGCACAAAAATGGTAAGTATATGCTTTTATTTCCAAGTCCATCAGCCATTCAGACTAAGAAAATATACAATATTTGATATAGGCCAGAATAAAGATTATTTTGATGAGAAAAATAATTTAAAATTAAATAACGAAGCAGTTCTAAGAAAAGTAGCAAATAAATGTTATTTGCCAGCCAATAAATTAATGCTTGATTTATTAAATAAACACCAAGAATTTAAGGTAAGCTACTCACTTTCAGGAACAGCTCTGGAACAGATGGAAAAATTCTATCCAGAAGTATTAGAATCATTCAAAAAATTAGTTGGCACAGGCAAAGTTGAATTACTATCAGAAACATATTACCATTCTCTGGCATTTTTATATTCAAAAAAAGAATTCAAGGAGCAAATTAATCTCCATAAAGAAAAGCTTTGGGACCTATTTGCATACAAACCAAAAGTTTTCAGAAATACAGAACTAATTTACAATAATGAAATTGCAAAATTTGTAGAAGGTCTAGGCTACAAGGCAATATTAGCAGAAGGCTGGGACCATGTTTTAGGATGGAAAAGCCCCAACTTTGTATATAAACCAAAAGATTGTTCAAAAATAAAACTATTGCTAAAGAACTATAAGCTCTCAGACGATATAGCCTTTAGATTTTCAGAATGTGGGTGGGAAGAATGGCCATTAACAGCTGAGAAATATGCTCAATGGGTGAATGCTATAAACGGAAATGGTGAATGTGTTAATTTATTCATGGATTATGAAACATTAGGGGAGCACCAATGGCACGAAACTGGCATATTTGACTTTATAGCAAAGCTTCCAGAAGAACTTCTTAAACACGCAGATAATGACTTTAAAACGCCATCTGAGCTAGCTAATGCATACCAAGCTAAAGACGAAATTGATGTACCCCACTTGATGTCATGGGCAGATTTAGAGAGAGATGTATCTGCCTGGCTTGGTAATAAGATGCAGCAGGAATCACTTCAAAAGATATACTCTGTAGAAAAACTTATAAAGAAAAGCAAGGATAAAGAGGTTATAGATACATGGCGTAAACTTCAGACAAGCGACCACTTTTACTATATGTGCACAAAGTGGTTTGCAGATGGGGATGTACACAAATATTTTAATCCATATGACAGTCCATATGACTCGTTCATAACTTTCATGAATGTTATGAATGACATGATGTTGCGCTTACAAGAAAATAAAAGAGGTGGTGTGAATGGTGAACAGCAAGTCTAAAACTAATTCTAAGCCTCAAGAAAAAATAGTAAGGGGGTTGGCTAAGTAAGATGGATTTGCTAAGCAATGTATCAGAGGATAAGAAATTTTGGTTAGCTAATGGTAAACGCATATCAAATTTAAAAGAATTCTATAATGAACTAAAAGATATAAACCAAGATACATTTTTGTATCATGTAAACGAAACTAAAAACGATTTCTATAGTTGGGTTAAAGATGTATATGGAGATAAACAGTTAGCAGATGATCTTCTAGAATGCACAACAAAAGAATCTGTTTTATTCTGTATAAAATATGGAGTTGAAAGAGCAGAAAGCCTAAGCATATTTAATGAGCTGCCAAAGAAAAACATTATGGAAAATATAACAGATAATATTTCTATTTTAAATGCTCTTCCAAGAAAAAATGTTCTAGAAAGAGAACCACAACAACCTAAAAAACGTTTGATTACAATGATAGATCCTTCATTGCTCATGCCAATAAAAGAAAAAATAGCACTAACAGCTTTATTAGAAGGAGAAAAAGTAAAAAAGCCATTAGTAACAATGCTTGATAAATCAATCTTGAAACAAAACACTGCTAAAAAACCAGCTGTTAAAGCTATTGTTCCTGTAGGCGCAATTGTTGTTCTTGCACAG
>CAYJQZ010000032.1:0-8039 GCA_964372555.1 Candidatus Woesearchaeota archaeon
TAAGCTTTTCGCTTTTAGCTTGTTTTGAAACCAATCTATTGTATATTTTAAACCTTGTTCTAATGGAATTTGAGGCTGCCACCCTAACATTTTTTTTGCACGACTTATGTCAGGTTTTCTCTGTTTAGGATCATCTTCTGGTAGTGCGGTGTATTTTATTTTAGATTGTGACTTAGTTAATTTTAATATTATTTCTGCTAATTGATTTATTGAAAATTCTATTGGATTACCTAAATTTACTGGGCCAATTATTTTATCTTGTTCCATTAACAAAATTAATCCTTTAACCATATCACTAACATAACAGAAGCTTCTTGTTTGGTTACCGTTTCCAAATATGGTTAGTGGTTCGTTTTTTAGTGCTTGTATTAAAAGTGAGGATATGACTCTACCATCATTTAGTGTTACTCTTGGTCCATATGTGTTAAATATTCTTGCAATTCTAATATCTAATTTTTTCTCTCTGTGAAAATCCATCATTAGGGTTTCAGCAGCTCTTTTTCCTTCATCGTAACAACTTCTTACCCCAATTGGATTTACATTTCCCCAGTAATCTTCTTTTTGGGGGTGGTGTTTGTCGTCAGGATCTCCATATACTTCAGAGGTACTTGCTTGTAGTACTCTAACATTTTTATGTCTTTCTCTTTTTATTTTTGATGCCAAAGTTAGGATATTGCTTAAGCCAACAACAGATGTTTGTAATGTTTTGATTGGATCTCTTTGATAATGTATTGGTGCTGCAGGGCAGGCTAAATTATAAATTTCGTCTACTTGCATTGTAAATGGTTCGGTTATATCATGTTCTACAAATTCAAAATGTTGATGATTTAATAAATGTCTTATGTTGTCTTTTGTACCTGTAAAAAGATTATCCATGCACACTATATCATATCCCCGTTCTAGAAGTTCTTCACATAGATGACTGCCTATGAATCCCGCACCGCCAGTTACTAAAATTCTTTTGGTCATAAAAAAAGCTATAGAAATAAGTTTTATAAAGCTTTATATTTAGTGTAACATCCTTTTATGTGTTAATATGAAGCTTCTTGTGCCTAAAAGGCTTGCTTTTGAATCTGTGTAGTTAATTCCTGTTTGGTTTAACCATAGTTCGAATTCTAACCATTTTTCCATATACTCCCCCTTCTTATTTTCAGGTATTATTTTATATAATTCTTTTAGCCTTGTGTTGAAAGATTTTGAATCTGTAATTTTTAGATTTAGTTTTTCAATTATGTTTATGAACTCTTTTTCTCTCACAAATTTTTGGTAATATCTTTCTATACCTAATTTGGCTAATATTGGACCAATTATATTTTTTATTTTCTCAACCTTACTATTTCCTGACATAAAATGTCCTGCGTCGTAATTAATTATAAAAAAACCGTCTTCTTTTAGGCATTCTTTAGCTGATTTTATATAAACCAATTTATTATATACGTGTTCTAGTGCACTAAATGAGACAACAATATCAAATTTTTCTCTTAATAGGCCATATGTATTGTAAGCATATCCATTAATTATTTTTGTATTTAATCCTTTAAGATTTTCTGCTGCTTTTTTGCATTCTTGTTTTGATGGTTCTATTCCAACGTAATAAATTTTTGGATATAATTTTAATAATTTAACAAAATTTAGTCCAGCGCCACAACCGAGATCTAATATTTTGATTTCTTTATTCTTGTTTTGTTTTGCATAATTTTCTATCCAGTTTAAGCAATATAATTTTGCTACATTTCCCGTTGTCAGAATTGTCATGTCATTTTCCTTTTTCAAAGCTCAATAATGGCACTATCTTTTCTTCTAGGACCACACCATCTTTCGCATTAACCTTTATATTAAGCAAATTAAATTTTTTAGTTATATAAATGATATTCCATACAGGAAATTTCTGTACTTGTAAAATAATAGTTATTTTTACTGGTGTTTCATTTCTGCTACTCAATATTTCTTGCAATTTTTTCTTTAAATCATCAAAGTCAATCTTTATATTTTTAAAGTCTAGTTCTTCTATCTTTGTATTTTCTTCTTTGAATACTTTTGCATCTTCAGTGACTTCTATTTTATCACCTAAAGTGTAACTTGTTATTGTGTCTGCTTTTTTATCATAGAAATCTAGCTGCCAGGGTGTGCTATCTATATTTTCTATGTCACATATTATGAATGCCCCACAGAGAAAACCTTTATGTTTGAATTCCTTTGATTTTATGAGTTTCTGATAATTATTTTTTAATTTAGCTAGCATCTTTATTATTTATCTCTCTCAAAATCTTTTCTACAAATTCCTGTTTTTTTAGAGTTATAACTTTGTTGTCTCTTGTTCTTATTGCAAGGTTTCCAGTTTCTATTTCTTTATCGCCTATTGTTATTATATATGGTGTGCGTTGTGTTTGGTTATCTCTTACTTTTTTAGGGATACTTTCTTGTCTATCGTCTACTTCTACTTTTATTCCTTTTTCTACTAATTCTTTTTGTAAATCTCTAGTATAGCTAACATGGCGATCTGCTACTGTCATTAATACTGCTTGAACTGGAGAGAGCCATACTGGGAATTTTCCTGCGTGATGTTCTATTAACACTGAAATAAATCTCTCTAATGAACCCATTATTGCAGCATGAATCATAACTATTCTTTCTTTCTCATTTTTTTCATTTTCACATGTTAAGTCAAATCTTTCAGGCATGTTTCTATCTATTTGTATTGTTGCTATTTGTAATTCTCTTCCTATTGTATCTTTGCTCATAAAATCTAATTTTGGCCCATAAAATGCTGCTTCGCCTATAGCCTCAAATACTTCGGCCTTTCTTTCTTTTACGAATTCTCTTAATTGCTTTTCTGCTTTTCTCCAAATTTCTTTTGTACCCAAGTATTTTTCAGGCGTTTTTGGATCACTTATAGATAATCTTACTTTAAAATCTTTGAAGCCACATGATTTATAAAATATTTCAATAATGTCCCAAATTTTGAATACTTCCTCTTTTACTTGTATTTCTCTGCAAAATACGTGAGCATCATCTTGAGTTATACACCTAACTCTTGATAAGCCTGATAGTTCTCCTGTTTGCTCATCTCTGTATACCATAGTGGTTTCTGCATATCTTTGAGGAAGATCACGATAACTACGTAATACATGTTTATAGATTTGAGTGTGATGCGGGCAATTCATTGGTTTCATTGCGAATTCGTGTCCTTCTCTTGTTTTTATTTTAAATAAATCTTCTTTGAATTTTTGCCAATGGCCGCTTGTTTCATATAATTCTTTTTTAGTTATGTGTGGAATAGCAACTTTTTGATATCCTCTTTGTTTTCTTAATTCCCATACAAAATCATCTAATAATATTCTTAATAAAGTTCCTTTGGGTGTCCATAATGGCAGACCTGGGCCTACTAATTCTGAAAATGTAAATAAATCTAGTTCTTTTCCTAAAATTTTATGATCTCTTTTTTTAGCCTCTTCTAACATATGTAAATAATTATCTAATTCTTCTTTTGTGGGAAAAGCAGCGCCGTATATTCTTGTCAGCATCTTATTCTTTTCGTTGCCACGCCAATATGCGCCCGCAATTTTTAAGAGTTTGAAGTGTATTAGTTCTTTAGCTGGATTTTCTGCGTGACCGCCCTTGCATAAGTCCAAGAAGTTTCCAGGATTATTTTCTGTAATGGTTTTTCCTTCTTTTGCAAATTCTTCAGCCAGCTCAACTTTATATGGATTATGAGCAAAGTCTTTTTTTGCTTGATTTATTGTTACTTCTTTTGTTTTGAATGGCCCCCAGGTCTTTACTATTTCACGCATTTTCTCTTCAATTTTTTTTAAATCGTTTTCAGAAATCTTTACATTGCCAAGGTCGAAGTCTTGATAAAAACCATCTTCTATTGCAGGGCCAATTGCATTTTTAGCATTAGGCCAAAGTTGCAATACTGCTGCTGCTAATAGGTGTGCGCATGAGTGCCTTAGCTCTTCTAATTTAGACATGGTGTTGTTTATTTTGCGGTATATATAAATTTAACTTTCAGTAAAGCTTATAAATAAATTAGCTTAGGGAATAGGTATGAAGGTGATGAAATTATCTTTGTTTATTCTACTACTTTTATTAGTTATACCATTTGTTACAGCAAGTTTGACTATAGATCCGTTTTATTCAAGTAAACATAATCTTGGTGATGGAATCTTAGTTAGTGGTACAGTTATTCATAGCAACACTACAAGAGCAAATTTAAATTTATTTTTGAATTGTAATAGTGCTAATGCTCAGATTGCGGCTATGCTTCTTGATTTAAGGGCAAATCAGGCAGTTAGATATTCTAGATATGTTGTTTTACCTACAAGTTTAGTTGGAAATTGCAGTGTTTTTGCTAATCTTGTTGATCCTAATGGTTTGTTGTTGGAAACACAGCAAGTTCCTGCTTTTGAGGTTACTGACCAACTTAAGGGCAGTCTTGATATAAACGGGGAAGATTTTCAGTTAGGCGACAAACTAGAAATTAAAGGCATAGTAACAAAACAAAACAATGCCCCTGCTGATGGAGTAATTATGATTTCTTTTGAACATGGTGATGCAACTTTATTTTTTGATAATATTGAAATTATTGATGGTGCAATAAATTATAGTAAAGTTCTTGAGAGAATCCCAACAGGTGAATATCTTGTAAGTATATTTATTAGAGATAATTTTGGTAATGTAAAAGACTTTTCAAGATTATTTGATTTGAATGTTAGTGGAAATATGAATATTCATACAAGTTTAGATAGAACACTTTATTCTCCCGGTGATACAATACTTTTGAATGGCTATGTTAGCAGCAATTTTAATAAACTTCTTAAAAATATTCACTTGGATTTTGATTTTGAGAATGCAGTTAGAACTAGAACTTTGGCAACAAGCGCCGATACATTTACTTTGAATGAAATTATAAATTCTAAGATAAGGAGTGGTTCGCATGATATTCTTGTTGTTGCTAATGACGAGCAAGGAAATTATGGTAGTCAAGTTGTTAAGTTTGATGTTAGAGCAATACCAACTAAATTAACAATTAGTTTGGATGAAAATAGTTACAATCCTGGCGATACAGTTAGTTTTATGCCGATATTAACAGATCAGGCTTCTGATGAGATGCAAGAGAGCGTTAAGGCATATCTTTTAGATGTAGATGGAGATATTGTTGATTCAAAAATAGTTTTGACTGGTCCTAGTGATAGTTTTGTTTTGCCTAAACAAGCACAACCAGGTTATTGGAAGGTAAAAGTTGAGGGTTATGGTTTGGAGAATGATGTTGCATTCTCTGTTAGACAGTATCCTAAGTTGAATGCAAGTGTTATAGGTAAAAGTTTAGTTGTAGAGAATATTGGGAATGTTCCTTACAAAGGAATATTGAGTATTGTTGCAAATGAGTTTAATAAAACTAAGAATGTTGATTTAGATGTTGGTGAGGTTGATGAAATAAATTTAGATGATTTATTCCCTCCAGGTTTATATGATGTTACAGTGCCTGTTGCTGGTAGAACATTTACTAATGTTATAATACCTGAGGAAGAATCCATATTTGATGGATTTAGTGATTTCACTGGCAATGTTGCTAAGAATGTTGATTCAGGCAGAGCTTTTCCTTTATTTATTGCAATAGTTTTACTTTGTGTTGGTTTGATTATTCTTATTGTAGCTAAGAGAAGGGGCAGGCAGGGAAAGATGGATTTTAGTAAAGATACTGATTATAAATTAGGACAGAAAAAGTTAGATGAACTTAGAGCTAAAGGTATAAGAAAAGATAAGCCAGTTGAATATGGCAGGGCAACTAAGGAAGATGTTGAAGATTGGAAGAGAAGAGTTCAGGAAAGTTTTAAGGAACAGGAAAGAAAGAAGGGTGAAAATGAATTTGTAAGGCATCAGCAAGATAATATGAGAAATGACAGGCCTAGAAGCGGCATGTTTAACATGTTTGGCTAAGGAAAGATTTTTAATTCTATAGTTTTTTTTAATTTTATGAAAGAAGTAACTAATTCAAAACTTGATAGGTATTTTGATTTAACTGGCAGGGCCATTAAAAAGGTTAAAATAAATGTTAATGTTAAGATTGATACTAACGTTATAGCTGAGGATTTTTTAGACATGGCAAAAAGATATTTTTCTGATGCTAAGTATTTTAGAGATAAAGGAGATTATGTGAATGCTTTGGCTGCTTTGAGCTATGCTCATGCTTGGTTGGATGCAGGTGCTAGAATTGGTTTATTTGATGTTGATAAAGACAGTGAGTTGTTTACTGTAGATTAGAAACTTTTATTAGAGTCTTATTGTTAATTCTACATATATGAAAAAGAGGGTAATTGTATTTTCTTTGGGTGGGAGCTTAATTGTTCCTGATAGCGTTGATTATAAATACTTGCACAAGTTTAGATTGTTTGTTAATAAACTTTCTAGAAATTACAAAATTGTTATTGTCACTGGTGGAGGGAAGACTGCTAGAAAGTATATTGAAGGTTTGAAGAAAGAAAGAGTTGATGCTGTATTTTATGGTTTAGTTGGAATAATGGCTACTAAATTAAATGCCAGGTTAGTTGCTGGTGTTTTTGGAATTAAGGAAAGCATTCCTGATAGTTTAGTAGATGTTAAGAAACAAATTGTTAATAGGAATATTGTTGTTTGTGGTGCTTTGGGTTTTAAGTCTGGTATGACTAGTGATGGAAATGCTGCAGAGATTGCAGAATATCTTAAGGCAGAGGTTTTTGTTAATTTAACTAATGTTGATGGCTTATTTGATAGAGATCCTAGAAAATATAAAAATGCTAAGCTGATTAAATTTATAAGTTATAATGATTTTTTATATATTGTTAAGAGGATTAAATATGAGGCGGGACAGCATTTTGTTTTAGATCAAGTTGCTGCTAAGATAATTTCTAGAGCTAAAATTAAAACTATAATAATAAATGGAAAGAAACTAGAACATTTGGTTAAATATTTAAATAATCAGCAGTTTGTTGGTACAGCTCTTGGTTGAATTGGTGGTTTTAATTTTTGGAATGGTTTTGGTTGATATATTATTGACATTTCTATAGCATAATATATTCTTGGTTTGTCTGCTATTATTTCAAAGCTTCTTCCATAAGCTGTTGCTAGCATAATATCTAATAATTTTGCTCTTGCAAAAAATTGTTCTCTTATTTCTCTTGCATTAGCTGGATGTGGATGATAACTTAGTAAGCTTGCGCCTCTTCTTTCTAATTCATCTGCAATTTCTCTTTCTTTATCAGGCAATAATCCTGCTTCTGTGCATAGAACACTTGGTCTGCTTCTATATGATATATCTGCAAGCAGGCCATCATTCCATAGCGCCAATGCATCTAGTCTTCTTTCAGATATGACTTCTGCGATGTTAGAATGAACTACATGTTCATTGCCTTCACCATAGACTATTCCGAAGGCATATATTTCTACTAATCTGTCTGAAGCTCCTGTATGTGCTGCTACTTTTCTTACTAGAACCAGGTTATCTGGCATTTCCCTTCTATCTTGAACTAGTGCACTTAAGTCTATCATTTATTAACTTCTAGAGAAAAACTTTATATTGTTTTCTACTGGGGTAGCTCTTCTTGTATAATTGCAGCTACCTGGTTTCTCACTCTTATTAATTCCTTTTGTGTTTTTGTTCTATCATCAAATAGATGTGATCTTAGTATATTTGATATTTCACTAAACCTATTCAACATTGTCTCTTTCTGGCATTCTATTACTATATTCGTGGCATAGAAGCTGTTATTTTTGCTTAATGTCATATTATAATATCTTATTGCATCTAATAGTTTTACTAATGTTGTTAAGAAATCATTTTCAAATTCAAGTGTTTTTTGCACTTTTAATATTTTTCCAGTTAAACTTGTTCTTCTTATTTCTGTAGCTTTTTGCAGAGCACTTGTTGTGTATTTCAATGAGGCTTTCATGTATGCTATTACATCTTCAAGAAGTGGAAGTAGTGATATTCTTAATGCTTCTAGTGTTGCCATTTTTGTAGCAATTTCTTCTACTAGAATTCTTTGTTGTTCTGCTGATAT
>CAYJQZ010000033.1:0-6204 GCA_964372555.1 Candidatus Woesearchaeota archaeon
TTTAGGCATAATTCTTAGATTTGGATTTAATATAAACAAAAAAACAACATACAATTACACAAAAATAATTATCTATTATGTTTATTCAATTATAGGAATGATAACTACAGCAACAGGCATAATAATAAAAAATCTTTTATTAACAAATGTAGGAATAGCAATATTATTATCATTTGCAATACATCACTTAATAATTATGCCATTGACAAAGAAATAATTACTTAATAAAACCTAATTAAAACTGCTCTCCATTCTTAGCAAATATACCATAATCAAATATATGCTTGATTTTCTTAACTTCACTTACAATATCTGCTGCCCTAATTATGGCTTTGGGTGCATTTCTTCCAGTTAATATCAACATCATATTTTTAGGTGATATCTTAATTAAATCTAAAACCTCATTAGTTTTTATTAAACCAATATCCATTAAAAGATTTATCTCATCTAAAATCAAAACATCTGGTTGTCTTCTAATTGTTTGCCTCACAAAATTCAATCCTTCTTGAGCTAGCCTTTTGTCTTCACTATCAGGATGTTTTAAATCAACAAATTTTTCTTTTCCAAACTGATAAACTTCATAATTCTTAAGTATCTCTTGAACTCTGTATTCACCAACATATTTCCTGCCTTTCATAAACTGAACAACAACAACAGTTTTTCCATGACCAATAGCTCTTAAACCAAGCCCCAAAGCAGCAGTAGTCTTTCCTTCGCCATCGCCTGTAAAGACATAGACTAACCCTCTCTTTCTAGAAAATAACTTCTTAATTTTCTTCTCATCTATAAACCTAGTCCAAAATTTTGGTTTTTCTTTTTTCATTTCTTCTTTTTTCTGCCTCTGCTTTCACAAACAGCCATATACCCAAGTACCATTGCTGCTAATCCGAACACAACAAACAAAACAAAATTTACGTTTGCACTCCTGCCATACCAATTCCATCCAAAGCCACTAAGCAAATGAACCACAGCATCCAAACCAGCTGCACCGCTTAACCACATTAAAATGTGTTCTTTGCACATATTCCATCAACCTCCAATTTTTAATTTCCGCACTCAACGCCAGGACAACCACCTGAAAATTCTGAATGCATCTTTATCCTTCTTTCATAACCTTCTTCTAAATATAAAACTTGTCTTCCGCCTTTACTACCATATCTAAATACAGTTATTCCCTTACATCCTAATTTGTAAGCTAATAGATAAGCATTTTTTATATCTTCTTTAGTTGCATTCTCACGGAGATTAATTGTTTTAGAAACGCCATTCTCAACATGCTTCTGGAATACTGCCTGCATCTTTACATGCCATTTTGGTTTTATATCCAAAGCAGTAACGAATAATTTCTTAACATCTTTAGGAACTTGTTTAAAGTTTTGTAAACTGCCAACTTTTGAAATTTCATTAACTAATTCTTGTGTATAAAATCCTCTTTTCCTTGCAATACTTTCAAATAAACTATTTGTTTCAACTAATTTTGTCCCCTCTAAAATCTCTCTAACATAACTTATTGCAAACAAAGGCTCTATCCCACTAGAACAAGAGTTAGAAATTATACTAATTGTCCCCGTGGGTGCTATAGTAGTCACAGCAACATTTCTAGAATGAAAATATTTCTTAGCTAATTTGCTATGTTTAAATTTAGGAAAATTTCCTCTTTCCCTGCCTAGATCAACAGAAGCATTTCTTGCTTCAGTATTAATAAATTTCATTAATCTATCAGCTAAATTCAGAGCCCTAATGCTATCATAAGGAATTTCTAACATTATTAACATATCAGCCCAACCCATAATCCCAAGGCCAATTCTTCTATTAGATTTAGTCACTTCTTCTATCTCTTTAACAACATAATCATTTATATCTATTACATCATCTAAAAATCTCACAGCAATGGGTATAACTTTTCTTAATTTATTCCAATCAACATTTTTATTTTTGACAAATTTAGTTAGATTAATACTTCCCAAAACGCATGACTCATTAGCTAATAATGGTTGCTCACCACAAGGATTTGTAGCTGTTATTTTCTCATCCAAATTATGAAGTTTATTAATTCTATCAATAAAAATTAATCCTGGATCGCCAGTTTCCCAAGCATTGCTTACTATTAAATCAAATATTGTTCTAGCTTTAACTTTCTTAATAATTTGCTTAGTCCTCGGATCAACTAATGCATAATCTTTATTTTTCAAAACTGCATCCATAAATATCTCTGTTGCAGCCACAGAAATATTAAAATTTGTAAATGCATTCACATCATTTTTGCATTTAATAAATTCTAAAATATCTGGATGATCAACTCTTAAAACACCCATATTTGCTCCTCTTCTTTTAGATCCTTGTTTTATAACTTCTGTCATCTTATCAAAAATACTCATAAAACTAACAGGCCCAGAAGCAATTCCTTTAGTGCTGCCAACTATATTTCCTCTTGCTCTTAATTCCGAAAAACTAAAACCTGTTCCACCCCCGGTTTTTTGTATTAAAGCTGAGATTTTCAAAGAATCAAATATTTTATCCAAAGAATCTGGAACAGGAACCACAAAGCAAGCACTCAACTGTTGAAATCTAGTTCCTGCATTCATCAAACAAGGAGAGTTAGGAACAAATTCTAATCTAGACATTAAATTAAAGAATTCTTCTTCCCACTTATGTGCTTCTTTTCCATATTTAGTTTCAGCAAAAGAAACAGCTTTAGCTGCCCTCCTAAACATTTCAATTGGAGTTTCAATTACTTCTCCTTCCTCATTTCTAAGTAAATATCTACTTTGTAAAACCTTTACTGCATTAAGACTAAGCTTAAGTTCATCGCTACTTACACCATACAATTTCTTATTCTCTCTTAACTCTTGTCTTTTTTCTCTATACAATATGTAAGCCTTGGCTACCTTATCATAACCTTTCTTTATCAAAATTTTTTCAATAGCATCCTGAATATTTTCAACAGTCGGTAATCTTCCAGTATACTTTTTAGAAATAAGTAATTCTACATCATCTATTATTTTGTTACCAATCTTAGAATCATCACCAACAGAAACAGCAGCCTTAGCTACAGCAGAAACAATCTTGTTTCTATCAAAACCAACTATTCTACAATCTCTTTTTACAACTTTAGCTACTTTTAGCCTAAACATATAACCTCTTTTGTAATATACATATTAACTAACATAATTTAAACATTTCTAAAATATTAAATACACCAAAAACATAGGTTATTGAATGGAAATATACTTCCCCCATGAAAAAGTAAGAGAAACACAAAAAGAGCTTATAGAAAAGATACA
This sequence comes from Candidatus Woesearchaeota archaeon, assembly GCA_964372555.1. Classification (GTDB taxonomy): domain Archaea; phylum Nanobdellota; class Nanobdellia; order SCGC-AAA011-G17; family GW2011-AR18; genus CAYJQZ01. The sequence continues at coordinate 3,285 of CAYJQZ010000033.1, forward strand.
AGAAACTTTAGAGACAAATACGAATTTATTAGCCCATGCACCAACTGGTTTAGGAAAAACAGCCGCGGTTTTGAGTGTAACTTTAAGTCATGCATTGCAAAATAAACTAACAGTTTTCTTCCTAACCCCAAAACATACCCAGCATAAAATAGCCGTTGAAACTTTAAAACTAATAAAAGAAAAGCATAATTTAGAATTTAATGTAGTAGACCTAATAGGAAAAAAATGGATGTGTGTACAGCCAGGAGTTACTGACTTGCATACAGGAGAATTCTATGACTATTGTAAAGAGTTAGTAGAAAAAAAACAATGTAACTATTACAATAATATAAAAAATAAAGAAAAACTATCTGTAGAAACAGAAGTTGTGTTAAGTGAACTAAGTAAAAAAATACTTCATGTAGAAGAACTTAAAGAATATGCAAGAAGTAAGGTACTGTGTCCTTTCGAAGTTGCCTGTTTATTAGCAAAAAAAGCATCTGTTATAATAGCAGATTATCATCATCTATTAAGCCCAAGCATAAGAGAACACATTTTTGAAAGAATAAATAAAGATATATCAGAATGCATAATAATTATAGATGAAGCGCACAATATACCCTCCAGATGCAGAGAATTACTAAGTTCTCAACTATCAACTTTAACAATTGAGGTGGCAGTAAAAGAAGCAGAATCTATTGGTTTCAAAGAAATAGGAGAAGCAATAAACGAAATAAAAAAGATCATAGAAGGATTAGCTTCAGCTAAAACAAATAAAGAAACAAGAGAATCATTAATAGCAAAAGATGAATTAATTCAAGAAATAGAAAACGGAACAGAACTATCACAATTAATTAATGACTTATTATTTATAGGAGATAAAATAAAAGAAAAAAAGAAAAGGAGTGCATGTGCACATGTGGCAAACTTCTTGATTAACTGGCAGGGCCCAGACCAAAGCTTTACAAGAATCATAAAATTAGAAAAATCAAGGAAAGGAAGAGAACATATAATATTAAGTTATAACTGCTTGGATCCTTCATTAATAACAAAATCACTGGCAGAAATGTCTCACAATGTTATATGCATGTCTGGTACGCTAACACCTATAGAGATGTATAAAGATCTATTAGGTTTTCAAACTTTAACAGCAGAATTCAAAAATCCATTCCCACAAAAAAATAAATTAAGCATAATAGTTCCAGAAACAACTACAAAATTCACAGCAAGATCACAAGAAATGTTTCAACACATAGCAAAATACTGTGCATTAATAGTAAATGAAATTCCAGGAAATTCAGCAGTGTTTTTTCCAAGTTATGACTTAAGAGATAAAGTTAATTTCTACCTAGAAAGCCAGTGCATAAAAACTACTTTCATAGAAGTCCCAAACATGAATAAACAGGAAAAAACAGAACTTATTGATAAATTTAAATCATATAGAGAATCTGGAGCAGTACTGCTTGGTGCTTCCTCTGGTAACTTCGGTGAAGGAATAGATATTGAGGATAACATTTTAAAATGTGTGATTGTAGTTGGTATTCCATTAGAAAAACCAGATCTAGAAACTCAAGAATTAATAAAATACTATGATCAAAAATTCAGCAGGGGCTGGGACTATGGTTATATAATGCCGGCAATAATTAAATGTTTACAGAATGCTGGCAGATGCATAAGATCAGAAACAGACAAAGGAGTAATCATCTTCTTAGACCAAAGGTATGTATGGGATAGTTATTTCAAATGCTTCCCTAAGGATAGCAATTTAAGAATAACAAAAGAACCAGTAAAAAGAATTAGAGAATTCTTTAATCCTAGTACAAACGGAGAATTAACAGAGACATAATCTTTTTAAACTGAATAATTTTACAAATCCTTAATGTTTAAAGATAAAATAGAAGTATTTTGGTCTAAGAATTATAAATGGTTAATGTTCATACCAATAATAATTCTAGCTATTTCATTTATATTAATAGGAATAAAAGTCGCACAAACAGGAGATTTCTTTAACAAAGATGTAAGTCTGAAGGGGGGAATTGCAACCACAATTTACACAGACAGAGAATTCTCAGAAGAACAAATAAAAAGTGCACTAAGCATTGATGCAGTAGTAAAAAAACTAGGCGACCTTACAACAGGAAAACAGCTAGGTTTTGTAATTGAAGTCTCAGATATTACAGAAGAACAACTTAAAGAAAGACTTAGAAATAACCTAAATCTAGATATTACACAAGAAAACTTTAGCATAGAAGTAACAACACCAAAACTTAGTGAGGCATTCTTTAAACAACTTATGATAGCAATATTATTTGCTTTTGTATTAATGGGAATCTCTGTTTTTATAACATTTAGAACCTTTGCCCCAAGTATTGCAGTAATTTCAGCTGCTTTAATGGATATAGTAATTACTCTTGCAGCAGTAAACTTAATTGGAATTAATATTTCAACAGCAGGAATCGTAGCATTTCTATTGGTTATAGGTTACAGTGTAGATACAGATATTCTTCTAACAAATTACTCTATAAGAAAAAGAGATGGTAAATTATTTGATAGAATGTTTCATTCAATGAAAACAGGTCTTACAATGACTGCATGTGCTTGTGTAGTAATGTTGGCAGGATTGATAGTTTCAAATTCATTAGTAATTAAAGAGATGTTCCTAATAATATTAATTGCCTTGATTGTAGACGTATTTAGTACTTATCTAACTAATGCAGGAATCTTATGGATCTACTGTAAAAAGAAAAACATAACATGAACATTAAAAAATATCAGAGAGAATCGAAATTAAAAATAAACAAAGAGGTATCATGAAAAATAAATTGCATTTTATCGTTGGAATTTTCTTTTTAATGATAAATTTTACTATAGCGCAGAATTACAATCCAAATTATGGAAATAATTATCGTGACGGTTGTTTCCAAACTGAGAACAATACTAC
>CAYJQZ010000033.1:6214-7879 GCA_964372555.1 Candidatus Woesearchaeota archaeon
TGCACTAGCTACTCCTAGTAACATGATAATAAGAAAACATAACATGAAAAATCTTACAAAAATATTAAAACAGCCAAGAGTAATAATTTTAATATTGTTCTTACTAATTTCTTTCTTCTCAATAAATCACCAATTTTCAAAAGAAGGAGTTACAATAACTACAATAGAACTAAACAGTACAGCATATGAAGCAGGACTGAGAAGTCCTTCATCAGATATATCTCCTACTGCAAGAGATAAAGTTCTAGCAATAAATAATCAAGAAATTAATTCTCCAGAAGAATTTTATACAAAAATATCTCAAGTACAATTAAATAATACCATACGTATTACAACAACAAAACAAGAGTATACATTTATAAAAAATAGCGAAGAGATAGGCATTACAGTAGCAGAACCTCCTTCATCAAATTTAAGAAAGGGTTTAGATTTACAAGGAGGAACAAGAGTACTTCTAAAACCAGAGGGAGAAGTTTCAGATAGTGACATAAAAGATATAATAGACACAATTGAAAACAGATTAAATGTATATGGCCTAGCTGATGTTACAATCAAATCTGCATCAGACCTGGAAGGAAATAAATTTATAGTTGTAGAAATTGCAGGCACAACAAAAGAGGAAATAAAGAGCTTAATTGCAAATCAAGGAAAATTCGAAGCTAAAATAGGAAATCTTACAGTTTTCCAAGGGGGACAAGAAGATATAAAACGAGTATGCAGAACAGACGGAACTTGTTCGAGAATATCACAATGCCAACAAAGCAGTGAAGGCTACTTCTGTAGATTTGAATTTGAAATAGATTTAAGCCCAGAAGCAGCTGAAAGACATGCAGATATAACAAAAGAACTAGCAATAATACCAAGTTCTGGAGGACAAAGAGTATTAGAAAAAACTATAGATTTCTATTTAGATGGTCAATTAGTTGACGAACTAAACATAGATGCAAGTCTAAAAGGGCAAAAAGCAACTAAGGTTACAATCACTGGTGGCGGCTCAGGCCCAACACAAAAAGAAGCAATACAAGATACAATAAAAAATAGAAATAGATTGCAGACAGTATTAATGACTGGCTCTCTTCCTACAAAAGTAGAAATTGTAAAAGTAGATACTATCTCTCCTTCTCTGGGAGAAGCATTTGTTAACAATGCATTACTAGTTGGAGTAATAGCAACAATTGGAGTAGCATTAGTAATTTACATAATATATAGAAAATTAAAAATAACTATACCAGTAATGATAACTGTTCTAAGTGAAATATATATAATTTTAGGATTTGCAGCATTATTCAAATATAATTTAGATCTAGCTGCGATAGCAGCAATATTGGCAGCAGTTGGTACTGGAGTAGATGATCAAATTGTTATTACAGATGAAATTTTATTTGGTGGTTCTGGTGCATTAAAACAACAAATCAAAAAAGCATTCTTTGTAATTCTAGCAGCATATGCAACAACAGTAGCAGCAATGCTTCCGCTATTAAGAGCCGGCGCAGGCTTACTAACTGGTTTTGCCATAGTTACAATAGTTGGTGTTACAATTGGAGTTTTAATTACAAGACCAGCATTTGGCGCAATAGTCAAAACATTAATGGAAGAGTGAGCTGTAAAGTAAACGTCACCTAAAATCCCACGGATGCCCTATTCTCCCGTCCAAAAGAGAACGAT
>CAYJQZ010000034.1:0-7861 GCA_964372555.1 Candidatus Woesearchaeota archaeon
ACATTTGTTTTATTTGTTAGTAGTATTCGGAAGCTTTTTAAATTAATTAAAGAAGGCTATAACACCATGTATAACTTTAAGGTAGTAGAAGAAGGTATATTGGATTTTTGGACTAAAAATGCCATTTATTTTAAAGCCAAGGATAAAAACAAAGGCAATAAGAAGTTCTATTATTTAGATGGGCCACCATATACTTCTGGTAGAATACATTTAGGACATGCTTGGGGGAAGGCCTTAAGGGATGCAGTCATGCGTTATAAAAGAATGAATGGTTTTGATGTTTGGGATAGAAGCGGTTTTGATATGCATGGGTTACCAACAGAGCATGCAGTTGAGAAAAAAGTAGGTATAAAAAATAAAGAAGAAATTGAGAAATTTGGAGTTCTGAATTATGTAAAAGAATGTGAAAAACTTTCTGTTGAAAATTTGAAATTAATGGTACAGGATTTTAAAAGATTGGGTGTTTGGATGGACTGGGATAATCCTTACATGCCAATTAATACTTCTTACATTGAAGGTGTTTGGTGGTTAGTAAAGAAAGCACATGATACTGGAAGGCTGTATGAAGGACTAAGGACAATGCATTGGTGTGCTTATTGCGGGAGTGCACTTGCTAAACATGAATTAGAATATCAAAATGTTAATGATAAGAGTGTATTTTTAAAATTTAAGATAGTTGGAACTAAAAACGAATATTTACTTGTGTGGACAACAACTCCTTGGACGATACCTTTTAATTTGGCAGTTATGGTGCATCCTGAAATAGAGTATGTAAAATGTAAAGTTGATGGTGAAGTTTGGATTGTAGCAAAGCCTTTGGCTAATATTTTAATATCTGGTTTATTAGGAAAGAAATTTGAGATTTTAGAAGAATTTAGAGGAAATAAATTAGATGGAATAAAGTATGAACATCCATTTGCTAAAGATATTTTAGCATTCAAAGATATGGAAAAGAATTGTAAAAGGTTGCATACTATTGTTTTAAGTGAGGATTATGTGGATGCAACTTCCGGTACTGGTTTAGTTCATTGTGCTCCTGGTTGCGGACCTGAAGATTATGAAGTTGGACATAAATATGGATTGCCTTCTTATAATACTTTGAATGAAGAAGGATACTTTGATAAGAGTATGGGAAAATTTTCAGGTTTAAGAGCGAAACAAGACGATAAGAAGTTTATAGATTATTTTAAGGATTATGGATTTTTATTAGAAGTAACCAATGTTGATCATGAATATGCTCATTGTTGGAGGTGTCATAATCCTGTTATTTTTAGAACTACAAAGCAATGGTTTTTCAAAATTGAAGATTTAAAAGAAAATATGAAAGAGATAAATAAAAATATTTATTGGGTGCCTGATTGGGCAGGTTCTAGGCAATTCCACGATTGGTTGAATAATTTAAGAGATAATAGTATAACTAAGCAAAGATATTGGGGAACACCATTGCCTGTTTGGAAGTGTGGTAAATGTAGTGAGTATGTTGTTATAGGTTCTGTAAAAGAATTAAGAAAGTATACAAATAAAATTCCTGAGAATTTGCATAAACCTTGGATAGATGATGTAATATTTGATTGTAAATGTAGTGGTGTAATGAGAAGAATATCTGATGTAATAGATGTTTGGGTTGATGCGGGTTGTGCTTCTTGGTTGTGTTTGGATTTTCCGCAGAAAGAAGATTTATTTAAGCATTGGTATCCAGCAGATTTTATTTTAGAGGGGAAAGACCAGATAAGGGGATGGTTTAACATATTATTAGTTGCTTCTATGATTGGATTTAGTAATACTTCCTATAAAGCAGTTTACATGCATGGCTTCATAAATGATGCTAATGGAAGAAAGATGAGCAAGAGTTTGAAGAATTATATTATGCCTGATGAAGTTGTTGAAAAATACGGTGCTGATACTTTAAGATATTATATGATTGGAGGGGCTAATGCTGGTGTAGATATAAATTATAATTTTGATGATATGAAAGTTAAGTTCAGGAATTTGGGTATCTTGTATAATTTGAATAATTTTGTTTTGAGCTTAGCTGATCAATGCAGATTTGATGCTAAGACTAAACCTAAAAATTTTGATGTAGAAGAGAGGTATATGCTTTCTAAGTTGAATAGTGTAATTAAGAATGTTACAGAACTTTATGAGCATTATTATTTGGATAGAATTCCTTGGGTTATAGAAGAAGGATTTTTGGATTTGAGTAGAAATTATATACAATTTGTAAGAGATAAAGCTGCTGCAGGTAGCGATGAAGAAAAGAAACAAGTTTTTTATGTTTGCTTTAATTCTTTGTTAGAAATTTTGAAAATGTTTAGTACTGTTGCTCCGATGGTTTCTGAGGATATGTATCAGGGTTTGAGAAAGAGGTTTAAACTTAATGAAGAGAGTGTATGTTTGTATGATTGGCCAAAAGCTGATGAAAAACTAATAGATAAAAAATTGGAAATTTCTATTGATTATTGCAATTCTATAATTCAAGGCATAATGGCTGCAAGAGATAAAGAGAAGATTGGAGTAAGATGGCCTTTAAGAAAAGCTAAAGTTTACTTACATGAAGAACACCAAAATGTTCGTGGGTTTGTTGAACCAGTAGTTGATTTGGTTTTGAGACAAACCAATATTAAAAATATAGAATATGTTTATGTGCATAAATCTTTAGATGAAGAGATTCAAGGAGTTGTTTTCCAATATGGGCATGTTGTTTTGGATACAGAGATGACAAAAGAATTAGAAGAAGAAGGCCATGCTAGAGAGTTGATGAGAAGAATACAGGCTTTAAGAAAAGAAGTGGGACTACAGAAACAGAATGAGATTGAATTATATATAGATATAGATATTAATTTAAGCAACTGGAAGAAACAAATACAGGAAAGATGTGGAGCTAAGAGTGTTGTACTTGCTGCCCCCCACAATGCCAAGCATTCATCTAATGGTGAAATAAAAGGAAAGAGTTTTAAGATAGGATTTAATCTGGTTAGTTAAGTAAACTTTGTGGTCTATTATATGCAAAACTGCTGTCACCTGTATAAACCTTCATACTTTCTACTAATCTTGCTTTTCTCCTTCTGCCATCAAGTATTACTTCTACTGTAGCGCTTGTTACAATTCTTACTTGATAGCCCAGCATTAGATCTGACCCCATTTCATCTTCTACAACATAATGAACATTGTTTTCTCTTAGGCGAATTATTGTTATGCCTTCTTCTTCCACTATTGCATCTATAGTCCTTAAGTCTGCCATTTTAATCTTTTAGTTCAATACAAGCCACTGTTTTTTCTACATAACTAAATTTAGTTCTAGGATCTGGATGTATTGACATTTCTTTTATTCTTATATATATTGTGGGCTCTTTGCCTAATTTTGCTTCTCCTTCTCTTAAGATTCTAACTTGATATCCTGTTTCTAAATGTACTGGAGAGATTGTTAAATATCTTTGTTCATGATCTCTTAAACTAAAAATAGTAACTCCCCCGCCTTGCTCAACTTCTATAACAGTTTCTAAATTTTCATTACCCATAAGTTGTTATCCCTTTTAAACAACGTTTATAAATCTTTCTCTACTTTATTTATAAAGGGTAAATTTAAGAGGGGAGATTTAAATGGTTAAGAAAGAATTAAAAATTGTAAACATAGTTGCTTCTACAAGTTTGGAGCATGATATTCCTTTAATAAAATTAGCTGAGAAATTACCCAATACAGAGTATAATCCTGAACAGTTTCCTGGTTTAGTCATGAGAATAAGGGAACCTAAGACTTCTGCTTTGATATTCGGAAGTGGTAATGTTGTATGTACTGGTGCTAGAAGCATGGTAAAATTAAGAGAATCAATCAAGCAGATTATAAAAAATGTAGAGAAAATAGGAATTAAAATTACTGCTCAGCCAAGAGTTACTGTACAGAATATGGTTGCTTCTGGTGGTATAGGCATGGATTTGAATTTGAACATGTTAGCTATGGAATTAGAGAATACAGAGTATGAGCCAGAGCAGTTTCCTGGTTTAGTTTACAAATTAAGCGGAACTAGAGCAACATTCTTGTTGTTTAGCAATGGAAAAATTGTTTGTACTGGAACTAGAAGTGAAAGCAAATTAAAAGAAGCCTTAGACTTATTGGTTAAAAATTTATTGGCTTTGAAGAAAAAGGCCTAGAATGAATTTTGTGGAAGTTTGCAATTTAGAAGATTTAAGAGAGAAAAGAAGGAAAGTTGTTAACTTGGGAAAAGACCAAGTTGCTTTATTTTATTTAGATGGAAATGTTTATGCGATAAATGCTGTTTGTGCTCATAAGGGAGGACCTTTAGGTGAAGGAGAATTAGATGATGAAGAAGTGATTTGTCCTTGGCATGGATTTATGTATAATGTTAAAACCGGTGTTTGTTTAAATCATCCTGGTTTTAGTGTTAAAAGTTTTAAGACTAAAGTTGAGAAAGAGAAGGTTTATGTTGATGTGGATTAAATAAATTTACTCAATAAATAATAATCAAATTTTAACCAATGTTTCTTTAATTTAGCTTCTATAAAATATTTATTTTCTTTAAATGTTTTCAATGAAGGAATATTTGTAGTTTGGATATCTGTATGTATTTTATGAATTTTTCTTTTCTTGCATATTGCTTCTAATTCTTTTAATAAATTGCTTGCGATGTGTTCCATTCTGTGGTCTTTCTTTACATCTATAAATTCTATCCAAATTATTCCATAGTCATTTTTAGCATATAAGATACCAACCAATCCATTATTTTCTTTAGCTTTAATAAAAATAGAACCCCCCTCTCTAAATAATTTCTCAAGATAACTTATTGTAGTTTCTTTTAGAAAGTCATTTAATAACTTTTTAGGAAAATATTTTTCTTCAGGAAGATTTTCTTTTATAAATTTAGGATGATGTGTACTTCGTTCTTTTTTATATTTGATACTTTTATTGACATTTTAACTTATTATTTCAATATTTATTAGCTTTTAAGTTTTTGTTTTTTTGAAAATCTTTCAAAGATTTTTGGTAAAGTTTTATAAATTCTAATGTGTTATATATTTTTAAGAATAGTATAGCTTTTAAACAAGTTTACTATAAACCTTATTGAAGGGGGATTTTGATGGAAGTAAATGAACAAATAGAGAGTTTCAAGGGATTTATAGAAGGCCATTATAAGAGTCAATTATATGAAATTGTTCAGAGTGGTAAGAAATCTTTGATTATTTCATTTACTAATCTAGTTGATTTTAATCCTGAATTAGCTGATGATTTATTAGACAATCCTGAGGATACTATAAGGGCAGCAGAATTAGCTTTGGAGCAGTTTGATGTTCTGGGTGATGTTAAAAAAATAGCTGTTAGATTTAAAGAACTGCCCGAAACACAGAAAATGAGGATAAGTAATATAAGAAGTGTACACTTAGATAGATTTTTGTATGTTGATGGAATAGTAAGACAGGCTTCTGATGTAAGACCGCAGGTTACTAGCGCAAAATTTGAATGTGCTGGATGTGGCAATACTATTTCTATTTTACAAATTGATACTAAATTTAAAGAACCGAGCAGATGTACTTGTGGTTGGAGGGGAAAGTTTAGATTATTATCTAAAGATTTAATTGATGTACAACATTTGAAGATTGAAGAATCTCCAGAAAGTTTAGAGGGCGGGGAGCAACCAAAGAGATTGAGTATTTTTCTAAAAGAAGATTTAGTTGAACCCAAGATGGAAAAGAAGACTACTCCAGGAAGTAAAATAGGAATATATGGTGTTGTTAAAGAAGTTCCAATTCAATTGAAAACAGGAGCACAATCTGTGAGATATGATTTAATTTTAGAAGCAAATTATGTTGAGCCAATTCAAGAAGATTATAGCAATATTGTATTAACTAAAGAAGATGAAGAACAAATAGTATCTCTTTCTAAGGATCCTAAAATATTTGATAAGTTTGCTAAATCAATAGCCCCCAGTATTTATGGTCATGATAGAATAAAGGAAGCTTTAGTTTTACAATTATTTGGTGGGGTAAGAAGAGAAAAACCTGATGGAACAGTGAGCAGAGGAGACGTGCATGTGCTGCTAGTTGGCGATCCAGGATCTGGAAAAAGTCAAATGCTTCAATTTATTTCTAAAGCTGCACCTAAGGCGAGATTCGTTTCTGGAAAAGGCACAAGCGGTGCAGGATTAACTGCATCAGTTGTTAAAGATGAATTTTTGAGAGGTTGGGCTTTAGAGGCTGGAGCTTTAGTTTTGGCAAATAAAGGATTATGCTGTATTGATGAATTGGATAAAATAGATAAAGAAGATACTGGAGCATTGCACTCTGCGATGGAACAACAAATAATTCCAATAAGCAAGGCTAACATCCAGGCAACCTTGAGCGCACAAACTACTTTACTTGCAGCAGCAAATCCAAAATTAGGAAGATTTGATCCTTATACTCCAATAGCTTCACAAATTGATTTACCTCCAACTTTAATTAATAGATTTGATTTAATATTTCCAATAAGAGATATACCAAGCAAAGAAAGAGATGAAAGAATTGCATTGCACGTTTTAGAAACAGCACATAAAGAAGAAACTTATCAGACAGATATTACTACTAATATTTTAAGAAAATATATAGCATATGCCAAACAAAAAATAAGACCAAACATGACTAAAGCTGCAATAAATGAGATAAAAGATTTTTATGTTAAGTTAAGAAATTCTGGAAAGGCAGATGATGAAGGAATTAAACCAATTCCAATTTCTGCCAGACAATTAGAGGGATTGATAAGATTGTCTGAGGCATCTGCTAGAGTAAGGTTGGATGATAAAGTTACTAAAGAAGATGCAAGAAAGGCCATAGATTTACTTACACACTGTTTAATGCAGGTTGGATTTGATCCTGAGACAGGACAAATTGATATTGATAGGATAAGCACAGGTATAAGCGCATCAACTAGGAGTAAAATAATTGCAGTCAAAGAAATAATAAATTTGTTTGAATCTAAAGGAATGAGAGAAATACCAATTGAAAATATAATTGCTGAGGCAGCTGCAAAAGGAATAGAAGAAAGCAAGGTTGAAGAAGCAATAGAACAGCTTAAGAAGTCTGGGGATATTTTTGAGCCCAAAAGAAATTTTGTGTCTAAAGTAGGTTAAAACAATGGAAGGCGTACAGAGAAATACTGCATACAAGGTTTGGATTGCTGATTTGATTAGTGGGAAATATATTAAAGGTCAAGGGCAGTTTGATTCTGGTTATATTGATGTTAGAGGAAATAATGTTTCTAGAGTAAATATTGTTGGTGGGATTATTGATAAATTCTTAGGTAATAATTACGTTAGTGTTAGTGTTGATGATGGTTCTGGTATTTTATTATTGAAGACTTGGAATGAGGGCACAAATTTATTTTTAGATGTGAATATAGGAGATTTAGTTCTTGTGGTTGGGAAGGTTAAAGAATATAATAATTTGATTTATTTAGCTCCAGAGTTTGCTAGAAAATTAGATAATCCTTTATGGTTAAAGGCCAGAAAACTAGAATTAATTAAAATTCATGGTGAAGTTCAGAGAGTTGAGAACATTAATGTTCAAAGTGATGCGGCAAGTTCAAATGTTGATGAGGATATGGCTTATAATGTAATTGAAGAAAAGGTTGGAGAAACAAGTAAGAACGATCGTGAAGTTGTTCTTAGTTTAATAGAAAAGTTAGATGGGGGTGATGGTGCTGATGTTAATGAAGTTCTTAAGAAAAGTGGAATTAGTAATGCAAATGATCTTGTAGATGAATTACTTAGAAATGGAGAGATATTTGAATTGCATAAGGGAAAGTTAAGAGTTATGGGTTAGGCTCTGTCCTGAATCTTGTTTCTAGGAATATTTATTAGGGGCCTCGCCCCTT
>CAYJQZ010000035.1:0-4151 GCA_964372555.1 Candidatus Woesearchaeota archaeon
TCATTCCTATAATTGAATAAACATAATTGATATTTATTTTTGTGTATTTGTATGTTGTTTTTTTGTTTATATTAAATCCAAATCTAAGAATTATGCCTAAAAGTTCTAATATCAATGCAAGTATTATTGTGAATGTGAAATTCATTATTATTTAGTTTTTTGTATGTTAATAAAATTATCTTAATTTTACAAATACAAAGTCTCCCAGGTATTCTTCTTTTAGTTTATTTTCTTCTTTTGTTAATTTGATCATCTTTTGATTATACATTGGACCTATTGGTGCTACTAGAATTCCGTTTGTTTTTAACTGGTTTATTAATTCTTTAGGAATTTCTTCACAAGCAGCATTTACTAGAATTCTGTCAAATGGAGCATTTTCTTTCAATCCTTTTTTACCATCTCTTTCAAATATTTTTACATCATCTATGCTCTCTTTTTTTAAATTTTCTTTCGCAAATTCAATTAATTCTGGAACAATATCTATGCTGTAAATTTTTCCATTTGGTTCTATCATTTTTGATATTAAGGCAGCGGTATATCCAGAACCAGTTCCCACTTCTAGAACTTTTTGATCTGGTTTTAGTTCTAATGCTTGTAGCATTATCACAATTGTGCTTGGTTGTGAGATTGTGGATCCATAGCCTATTGGTAGAGCAATATCTTCATATGCATTTTTTTTGTATTCTTCTGTAACAAAGTTTTCCCTATTTATTTTTAAGAAGGCTTCTATTAGTTTATTATCACTTACTAAACCAGAATCTAGCCAATGTGCTACAAGCTCTTTTTTGTTCATGTAATTAATATCAACTTGAAAAGATATAAATATATCTTTATTTTGGTAATTCTAGGTAAAAAGAGATGGATGAACACGTAAGAAACAATATTATTAGAATTTTGGATAAAGCAGTCATTGCTATTAAGGAAGAGGATATAAAACAGCTTAAGGATTTAAGTAATGAAACTGTACATGATGCTACAATTAATCAAGATGAGTATTCTATAACTATTGCAGTTTTGATCTATTCATTGAGTAAGATTTATGAGAGGGAGATACACTATGGCAAGTTTAAGGGTTGGAAGATATTTTGTTTTGATTGCTTTAGAGGATTAGAAGTGGCTAAGGAAAAGTTAGTTTCTGGCGATGTAGAAGGATTTGATAGTGTATTAAAAAAATATATTGCTACACTGAGTAAACTTGATATTAAGTTAAGAGGCTATATACAAGATGTATTCAGAAAGGCGAGAATAAATAAGGCTTCTAGATTGCATGAGCATGGTTTGTCCATAGGTAGAACTGCTGAGTTGTTGGGAGTAACAAGATTTGAACTTATGGATTATGTTGGCAAAACAAATATCCCTGATGTAGAAGGAAGCGTAACTATGAATGTTTTAAATAGAATAAAATTTGCAAGGGGTTTGTTTAGATGAAATCTTTGGTTTTTGATACAAGCAGCATAATAAGTATAGTAACTAATGATTTAATGTGGGTTATGAAAAGTTTAAAAGAAAGATTTAATGGGGAATTTTATGTGCCACAAGCTGTTAAATTTGAATTAGTTGATAAACCAATGAAGAGCAAGATGTTCAAGTTAGAGGCAATTATGATAAGTAAGTCAATAAATGATGGTGATTTAGTTGTTTACAATTCTTTGAATGTGGATGATTTGTTGATACATGCAAATACAATTTATAGTGCTAGAGGCAAACCAATACATATACTTGATAGGGCAGAGGTTGAGGCATTGGCATTGGTGTTAAGGTTACAAGCTGATGCTTATGTGGTTGATGAGAGAACTATTAGATTATTAATAGAGGATCCTGTTGCTTTGAAAAATATACTTGAAAAAAAGTTGCATACTAGAGTTGAAATGAATAAAAAATTAGTAAAAGAATTTTCTGATATAATTAAAGGGGTGAAGGTTTTAAGGAGTGTTGAATTATTAACAATTGCTTATGAGAAAGGTTTGTTGAATAAATATGTTACTTCTTCTAATACTGAAAAAGATTTACTTGATGCTTTGTTGTGGGGATTAAGGTTAAGGGGATGTTCTATTTCTACAGATGAGATAGATTCTATAATTAAATTTGAGGTTAAACAAGATGAAAAAAGAGTTTTTTGATGCAGTTTGGACTTTTGTTGCTATAACTGTTGGTGCAGGTATTTTTGGTCTGCCTTATGTTTTTTATAAGTCTGGATTTTTAACTGGCTTAGTTGTTATGGCCATTATTGCTTTAGTAATTACCTTAGTTACATTATATTTAGGGGAAGTTGTTTTAAGAACTAATGGAAAGCATCAGCTTAGTGGCTTAGCTGAAAAATATTTGGGCAAAAATGGCAAGACAGTTATGTTTATAGCCAATTTGCTGAGTATTTATGGTGCTTTGGCTGCTTATATTCTTGGTGGCGGCCAGGCACTTGCTGCTATATTTGGTGGGACAAGCACGATATTTTCTATATTATTCTTTATTGTTGTTGCTCTAGTGATTTATTTTGGTATAAATATTTTAGAAGACTTTGAGGATTTATTCAGCCCATTGAAGATTGTTGTTGCTTTAGTGTTGAGTTTTTTATTATTTAATTTTTTAGATTTTTCAAATATAGATTTTAGTTTTAGTTTCGTCAATATTATGATTCCTTATGGTGTTGCTATTTTTGCTTTTACAGGAATAAGTGCTTTGCCTGAGATGAATATGGAATTAAAAAACAAAAGATACTTGCTTTGGGCAATAATTACTGGCATGGTTATTACTTTTGTGGTTTATTTGTTGTTTGTTTTTGGTGTTGTTGGTTCTTTAGGCAGTGTTGGTGAGATTGCTACAACTTCGTTAAATAAATTTGGATTTGGAGTTAGTTTATTTGCAAATTTATTTGCTTTGTTGGCCATGGCTACTGCTTTTGTTGCTTTGGGTTTTGCTTTTAAAGATAATTTGACTCTGGATTATAAAATTAGTAATTTTCCAGCATGGTTGTCTGTTGTTGCAATTCCTTTAATATTAAGTTTGACTGGGTTTTTTGGGTTTGTTAAATTAATTGAATTAAGTGGAGCTATTGCCGTTGGTATAATATTGATAATGATTTTGTTAATGCATTCTAGAGCAAAGAAACTTGGGAATAGAAAACCGGAATATGAATTTAAGGACAATTTTTTTATTAAGATAATTTTATTTTTGATTTTAGTTATAGGAATTATTTATAGTATATTTGGTGGTTTTATATGATATTATGGATTGTACTTGCGCTCTTATCTGCATTTTTAACTGGTGTTGTTTCGATAATAGATAGGAAGATCTTACTTAAAGAACATGCAATGGAATTTTCTGCAATATTTTCTTTAACAAATGCGATATTAGTATTATTTTTAATACCTTTTGTAGATTTTAATATTAAATTATTTGATTTATTATTTATTTATCTCATCTCTTGGTTTGGTACGCTTGGTTTTTTGTTTAGTATAAAAGCAATAAGGCACATGCAACTAAGTTCTTTGTTGCCATTTGTGAACTTTAGTCCTGTAATTGCTGCTTTGCTTGGTGTTGTATTTTTGAATGAAATATTAAGTTTGAAACAATGGACTGGAATAATTCTTTTGCTTGCTGGCGGTTATATGTTGGAGACAAGAAACGTATCAAATTACAGAGAGTTTTTTAGAAACATAATAAAATCAAGGAGTTTGCATTATTTGTTTTTAGCTTTGCTGTTCTATAGTTTTACTTCTATAGCAGACAGATATATAATTACTAAGATTACTGACAATAATACCTACTTATTTTTTGTTTTAATATTTATAGCTTTTAATTTCTTTTTAATGTCTAGTTTAGTTTATGGCGGGATTGGAGATATAAAGAAAGGCCTAGCTAAAAACTGGAAATTATTGGCTGTAGCTGGTCTTTTAACATTTATTTACAGGGTTGCATATGTTTATTCTTTATCTTTGGCTGATGATTTGGCATCTGTTTTAAGCGTGAAGAGATTGAGTGTTTTGTTTGGTGTTGTTTTAGCAGGAACTTTTTTACATGAAAAAGGTTTGGGCAAGAAGATAATTGCCACTTTGATTATGCTTGTTGGTGTTGGTTTGCTTGTTATTTGATTAATTTGTTTAATAATTCGTTTACTGTTTTAGGATCTGCTTTTCCTTTAGTATGCCTCATAA
>CAYJQZ010000035.1:4161-7707 GCA_964372555.1 Candidatus Woesearchaeota archaeon
AATGCCTCATAACTTGGCCCACTAAAAACATAAATGATTTTTCATTGCCTTCCAGATATTCTTTTACCGCTTTGGGGTTTTCTTTTAGAACTTTTTTGCATATTTCTTTTAGCTCTTTTGTATTTGAAACAACTTCTAAATCTTGTTTTTTAATATAGTCTTTTATATTAACATCTTTTTCAACTAATAATTCCATTAGTCTTTGACCTGTTTGTCTTGTAATTTTATTATTTTGAATTAATTCTAAAACATCTAATAAATCTTTAGCTATAAATGTTTCATCTAATTCTTTTTTGTTATAATTTAATACTCTTGTAACTTCTCTTCTTATCCATTCAGCAGCAAATAGTGGTTCTATTTTTTTACTTATTGCTGTTTCTAACAATTGTGCTAATTCATAATCATTTGCAAGAACTTCTGCATCGTCTTTCTTTATTTTGTATTCTTTTTGATAACGCAATGCTTTTTGCTGTGGTAGTTCCGGAAGCTCTTTCTTTGTTTTTTCAAATAATTCTTTTGGGATATCAATTGGAACTAAATCTGGGTCTACAATATAGCCATAGTCTTCTTCACTTTCTTTTGATCTTTGAAATAAAGTAATTCCTTGGTCTGAATCCCAGCCACGAGTTTCTTTATTTTTTATTGGTTGATTATCTTTTAGTAATTTTCTCTGCCTTTCTAATTCATATGTTATTGCTTTTCCTATATCTTTAAATCCATTAATATTTTTTATTTCAACTCTCTCGCAACCTTTTATGTTTACGTTTGCATCTGCTTTTACTATACATGTTTTTATATCAAATATTTTTAAATAGTTTATTATTGTTAATAATCTTTTTAGAAATTCTCTTGCTTCTTCTGGTGAAGTCATGTCTGGTTCTGTGACTATTTCGCATAGAGGGGTTCCTGATCTGTTGTAGTCTACTAGAACAGTATTGGCTTGATGTACTAATGCTGCTGGATCTTCTTCTATTTGGATTCTTCTACTTCTTACTTTTTTATTTGATAGTTCTAAGAAACCTTCATAGCCTATTGGAATTTCATATTGAGTTATTTGATAGTTCTTAGACATATCTGGATAGAAATAAATTTTTCTTGAGAAAATTACTTCTGGTGAAATTTTACAATTTAAAGCCAAACATAATTTTAATGCATATTCTATTGCTTTTTTATTGACTACTGGTTTTGATCCTGGCAAGCCAACACAAATATCACAAGTTCTTGTATTTGGTTCTTCTGAACCTGTTAATGGACAACTGCAGAATAATTTGGTTTTAGTATTAAGAGATACGTGACATTCTAAGCCTACGATTGAATCCATGAATAAATTAAGAATTGGTTTGTTTTTAAAAGTTATTAGTGCCCTATTTTCTTGATTTTTTGAATAAACGTAAGCTTTTTAAATATGTTACTACTGTATGGTTTATACACTTGGTATGTATAAAATGAAGCAGTTTGTTATAACAAAGAAAGTAGCTAAACATGGGAAGCAGGCCATTATAGTTATACCTAGAATTCTTGAGAATGAGTTGAAACCTGGAACTGTAGTTAAGGTTACTGTTGATGTGGTTAGGGGGGCTGAAAATGGAAGCAGCTAGAAGAATTCACCCAATACATGAACAGCTAGAATTTCTAAGAGGAGTTCTTAGCAGTAAATATCAGAATATTCGGTATTTTAAAACTGGTGGGACTAGAAATTGTTTTGTTGCTGAATGGGGGCCAGGCAGAGAAAAAAGAATAATAAAAATTGATAAACCAGAAGTTGAGAGTCCGAGAGCTAGAAGACATGTTGACAGAGGGTATAATACTTCTAATGATGTTAATGTTTTAGCTTCTATAAAAAATCCTGAAAGACATTATTTAAGTGGTTTAGTTGATTACTTTAATTTAAAAGAGACTGAAGGCGTTACAATTTCTGTTGAACCTTATTTTGAATCTAAATCTTTAGAGGAAGTTGTTCAAGAAAAATTACTAACTAGAAGAGAATTTGAGAATGTATTTTCACAAGTTATAGGTGGAATTTCTTATTTTGTAAAAGATATTGAGATGTATCACAGAGATCTTAAACCTTCTAATATTTTAATTGATAGAGAAAGTAGAGAAGCAAGAATAACTGATTTTGCGAATGCTAGAAGAAAAAACGAAATAAAAGCAGGATATCAACCAACTGTCGGTGGACACTTAGTTACAGACCCCAGATTAATTGGGAAAATTACTGGAACAGAAGGAATTTATGATGAATCTGCTGAAGTTTATGCTTTAGGTATGAATATGTATTATGCTTTGACAGGAGAGTATCCCTTTGAATATAATCCAGATAGTGGAAGTGGAAATGTTTATGGGACTAGTGAGAGTATTTTGAGTGAAGATGGAAAAGTTGATATTAAAAAACATAACAGAGCTTTAAAGCAAGCATTAAAAAAAGTACCAAGACATTCAAGAAAATACAAAGAAATAATTAGAAGATGTTTGACTTTAGATGATCCAAATAGTAGTTGGGATTTTGATAATAAGAGATACAAATCTTTAGATCAACTTGTGGACGCTTTTAAACCTGTAAGAAGAGGCGAATATATGAACACACATATGTGGGATCATGCTATGGGCAGGGCCGGAGTATTGGCAATTGCAGGATTTGGTGCAATATGTTTGGGTGCACTAGTTAATGGGGTTTATTATGCAGTAAAAGGTAAAAATTTATTTTGGGACGATAAACCTGCTGCTAGTGCACAGCAAGAAATTTATAGAGTAAAAGCAGAATGGGATGGAAATCGTTTAGAGATTTCTAATAATTTATTACAATTGGATGCTTCAATATTGAGATATTTTAATTCCCCTAGAGGCAATAGTTTAGCTGAATCAATATATCCAGAAAATAGATTTTTGAATCTTAATCCCGGGGATAGATTAGATCTGACTGTTAAAGTTAGAGACGTTGCCGGGGCTGCTTCTAATAGTTATACAAAAGGTTTTGATGGAAGGGTTTACTTTGAAGGTTTTGATGGAAAAGATTTTGGTATATTAAGTGCACCACATGATTCTGCAAGATCCTATCCTGAAGGGGGAATGGTTGGTTATCAATATTTTGGTATTACAGTTCCTCAAGATATTGAAGAAGGTACACATGCACTTATAGTTGAGTTGTATGCCCCATCACGTCCAGATGCTTTTCAAGGCATTAGATTTGAAAATCCCCGTAGGATTATTAATAGAAGAAGAATCCCTGTAGTTATTGGTAATCCAAGAAATAAAGTTGATTTACAAAGTTTAAGATTACAAAGCTGGATAGGTGATCAATTTTCTATGACACCAGTAGAAAATCTTGGATCAATAGTCGGAATTAATGAAATTGATTCACGTTTAAGATATGATATAGCTATGCCTGATTTAGGATTTAGACAATCTGTTGGCGGAGAATTTTTTAGATCAACTTCTTATAGTGGGCGTTTACCTTTGTCACAATCTACAGCTACTGATGAAGGCACATTACAAATTGTAACTAGAGATGGAGATAGAATTGTTGGTTATACTTTCGTTCCTTTGAGA
>CAYJQZ010000036.1:0-7683 GCA_964372555.1 Candidatus Woesearchaeota archaeon
GTCCCAGGCATGGGAGTAGTATCATTTACTGAAGGAGTATACCATTGTGGTGGTGTTGTGTCTGGGGTTTCTTGCTCCCAGGCAAAATCAGCTGATTCATATAATGTTGGACCTGTTGTAGATAGATCTATGGAACCACAGCCACCCCCAGCCCAAGCAGAGCCAGTCCATATTGTGCATTCAGTATCAGCTAATAAATCTTGTCCAAATAGCATTATAGTATCACTTGTTGTGTTAGGAACAAGTCTTAAAGATTCAACATCATCAGACCAAGTATTGCCAACAGTTACACCAGTATCTAAATCTGCAATTCCCCAGCTTGAATCTTAAGTATAGTTAGTTGATTCTGGAGTTAGGGAGCCAAGATCCACCCATACAAATATTGCTTGTGTTTTAGAAGAAGTTTCCCATGCACAGTCTATATGAACTGGTGGCATAGTCCCCTCAGTTGCAATGTCAGTACCTGGAGGAGCAGGGCTTGTTTGTATTTTAACTCCATCCCATATTCTTGCGTCTACATGATCGCCGCTTCCTTGCACAATTATTCCAATATAATCATGATTTAAACCTCTATTTTCTGTGTTACTTCCGCATAGTTCAACCATATGAATAGTTGAAGATTCTCCAAGAGTCCACAAAATAGATTTGTTGTTAACCCATGTATCAGTTGCCGCAGTATAGTTATAACCCCAGACCCCGGCAGTAGTGTTACCGTAAACAAGCAAGCCATCACCTGAGCTGCCCTCCCATGCAAAATCAAAACTTTTTCTGTCTGCTGCTGCAAGTACCTGAGTTATTGTAGTTATTCCTTGAAATGAATTTGATGTTCCATTCCATAAAGCCATGCATAGATCTGTATTATTATCTGCAAAAGCCATCATTATATCATCAGAATTATTTTTTGGATATAAAGAAATCCAGTCAGCAAAACCATTTACTGCGCAGATACTAGAAATTGTTTGTTCAGCACCCAAGCCAGTAGCACTCCAAATTTTATAATATGCCTCTCTGTTTGAAGAAGAATTATCATAAACAACGATACACTCTCCGCTTAAACCCTCGCATGCAACATCAAAGTTTTGTGTTAATACATTGCTTAAAACAAGTGTTAAACTAGTAGCATTATCCCAGGCATTTTTCTTAGGCCTATAAATCTCAAAGTTAAGATCTAAATCAGTTACTTCACTGGCCAATAAAATTCCTTCATCTCGTCCTTTCACGCTTTCATATCTCATCCAAGCCAAAGAGGCTCCGTAGTCTGTAGCTATAAGCTGATCACCATTTAAAGCAGAGCCAGTCCAGTTTCTTTGATAAGGCCTGCCAGGAGTACTTGTATTTGCATAAACAAATAATCCCTTGCCAGAAGGAACAAAAGGATCTACTGCCACATACCAAGGCCTTGCCTCATTAAATATCTGATTATTATGCGCTATTTCTAGCTCTCCAAGTGAATATAAGTAAGGCCATACATCAGGCACATCATAAACATAATTTATAGAAGCCTTATTATCATTAAGTTTTTTATTCCATCTTAGTATTTTTATTCCACTAGATTCATCAATTTCAACATTTGCACCGCCATCATCAATAATATTAAATTCAATAGGAATAAATTCCCTTAAGATAATTTCATCAGCACCATTTAAACTTTCAATATTTATATTTACATTGAAATTTTCTTCTTTTGTTGGATCTATCTTGCTCTTCGCTGTTCTTATAATATCAAAATCATAATCTTGTTTTACTAAGAAATAAGTAGAGAAATTTAAATTCATTCCATCAACTATAGTTTGTACATAAACAGTATAATTTCCTTCACTATTAACTTTATAGTTAGCTTCATAAACTCCAGTGTCATTTGTCTCTTTTATATTCCCATTTTTAGTTGATAACACTGCTTTATTATTATCATTAATAATAGTTAAATCAATAGGAGCATCACTAACTGCAAAGCCCCATTTATTTAAGACAACAATCTCAAATTCAGCAGTTTCATCTGGTCTGTATATACTCTTTTTTGTATTTAAGCTTATTAAGCCCCATAGAAATTCCTTCTCAGCAACATAAGTTTTATTGTCTTTATTTAACTCTAATCTTATTTTATATGCTCCAGCCTTTCCAGATTTTTGGCCTCCAAATTTTAAATTAAATTTACCATCTCTAATTTCACCAACTTCTACTTCCAGATCAACAGGATTTTCATTATAATAAGAATAAATAGTTATATTATCATTTTCATCAATCCAGCCACCCTCTTGGGTTTCACTTTGTGCTTCACTTGAACCAAAACCAAGATCTGAAACAATCATTCCAGTAATTGGCGATTCAGCTATAAATTCTACATCTTTTATCTCTTCTTTTATCTGTACTATTTCATTAAATTCTTCATCGGGTATATATACAAAAACAAATTCAGGGTTTTCATTTAATCCAAATATTTCTCTTGAGGTTTCTATAACTGGCTCTATCTCAGAAGCTATAATTTCAACTTCATTGCTGCTAATTCTATTGGATGAATCAGAAGCATAAAATATAATTTTTTCAACAGCAGTTTTATTCTTAGTAATAATTGTAGCAATATTGCCGTTTAAAACAACATCAATGTCTCCGCTTAAAGTAGTGATGTCAGAAACATTCAAGGTACTAAAACCAAACTGTAAATTTTCATTTTCAGGATCAGAGAAATAATTCGATAAGTATATCTGGGTTGCAGTATTTAAAACAAGAGTTTGATTTGGTATAAACTCCTTAACAAAAGGACTGCCGGATAATGTTGTAACATTGATAGGTAATTCTAAAACGGCAGTATCATTAATTTGTGTTTGTTCAATGATTGGTTCTTCTTCTAGAACTTCAGACTTCTCTTTAAAGATGTAACCATACTCAATTTCATTTATATTAATAGATAGATTTTCTTCAACATCAAAAATAAGTTTATAATTATTCTGTAAATCTAATTTAAAATCGCAAGTTTCTTCGCAAACCCCATCAAAATTAAATGTTTCAGGTTGTTCAGTTGTAGTGCTTGTCTCCTCAACAACATCAACTAATTCAACTATTGTTTCATTTGTATTTTCATCTATTCTAGAAACTTCCTCTTGCTTGGTTATATTTTCTAAAGAAACTACTTCATTTAGTTTTATTTCATTTTCATATATTAAATAATTATTACCAGAACCTTCAAGATATATTCTAACCTCTCCAGATTTACCTGCACCTATATAACCACTTATTTTTATATAATTAATTGAACAATCATCATAATTACAATTATTTTGTGGAGTCCAATCATAATTAGAAGGAAAATCAAATCTCAAATTTAAGCTATCAGAATAATCTAATGTTTTTTCTTCATCTAAACCAACTATAAGTCCAGTTATGTTAAATTTTTCATTAATAAAAAACAAAGACAAACCAGTTAATACTATAAAAACCAAAGCAATCAAAACTTCACCTTTTATAGTATACTTACTACTATCCAAACTCATTCAAATTCCCTCTTTGATGCAATATAATTGGCATTTACCCATATATAAATGTAACAAAATTATTAAATAACTACTTTTTAGCGACAGAAATCCTTCAAAAACAAAAATATTAATTAGAAGCAGTATTTTTTTCTACACTTATCTTTAGGTTGCTTAAGTAATTTACAACTGGAATAAGCAAATTACATATTAACAAACCAGCTGTAAACATATATGCTGGCAATATAAATGCAAGTACAGCTAAAATTAAACCAGATATAACACCATAAATAATCCTTCCTTTATTTGTTGCTGGTGAAGTTTTTGGTTCTATAAGCATAAAGAATGCAAAGAAGTATAAAGTAGAACTCAAAAGTAAGCCTTCAAAAGCTGTTTTATAACTAAGTAATAAATTAATTGCAATTACAGCTAAAAAGTGCGTTATTAAAAATGGAATTACAAGATGGAACCTCCTAAATTTATATAACAAAAAGATTCCTAATATAGCAACAGCAATTAGGTTAGTTGCACCCCACCATCCGTCAACTATTTTAAATATTAAAACACTAAGAAATATTCCAACCATTGCAGGATTAAACAAATGATTTCTTTGCTTGAATAAACCCATAATATATTTGCCAATATGCTTGCCGACAATAGCTATAACACTAGCAATCAATACAACATATCCTAATTGTCTTTGGCCTAATATCAAACCAATAAATAATCCAGTAATAATACCACTCTTGCTGATTTCAAAGTTCTTTGTTTTGTAATAATTTATTACAGTATCTAAAAATCCAGCAGCAGGAACAGCTATTAATAATTGTGGCAAAGTAGATTCCCAGCCAAGAGTAATTATCCCTATTATAGATAGAACTAATAGATTAAATATCATCAAATTATAAATATCAATTTTATTGACTAAATTTCTAATGTTCATTCGTCAACAACCAAAGTGCCCCTTATATTAGGATGCCCTCTTCCGAAAGGACCATCCCAGCATGTTCTACACCAAATATTGAATGTTCCAGCCCTATCAGCAGCAAACTCAATAGTAACTGGAATATTTTCACTTGTAACAGCCTGATTAATTCTATATTCATCTATTGTGATTCCGTGGTTATGGGTAGATGTTCCGCGAGCAGTAGTAGCTAAGAATCTTATTGTATCTCCCACATTAACAGTAAATGTAGAGGGATTATAAGAAGTATGGCCAATAATAACATTAAATTCTTTTGTTGGACTATCTGTTTGTTGTACACTGCTTGTAGTTTGCTCGTTTTCTGTTGTTTCTGTTATTTGAATTTGTTCTTGAGGGAAAACTTCTTCGTCTGTAATAACTGCTGGCCTAGCAACATAATTTGTACAAGAAGTCAGAATTATACCGGCCGCAATAACAATAAACAAAATATTAAATTTATTCATGTTTAACTAAGAAATAATTCCTATATATAAAATTTATCTATTTTGGTTTTACAGCATATTTTATTAATTCAATATTGCAGCTATTATGTTTAGAGCACCAAGCCTTGCACTTAGCAGCAATTTTCTCATCTAAATAATACAAACCACACCTGCTACACTGATAGTACTCCTTCATCTTAGTCATAGTCTAAATAAACATTCTTTCCCTTTAGATATTTTATTAGTGAAATCGCAGCATTGCAGCCGTCTCCAGTGCTTACGGCAGCCTGAGCATTACTTCCTGTGCAATCACCAGCAGCCCACACACCTTCAAGATTTGTTTTCCCATTTTTATCTACTTTAAGATTTGTGTCTTCTACTTCTAATCCTAATTTAGTTGCAAAGTTCAAAGCAGAAGTTGTTCCTAAAGCGATAAAAACCCCATCAAATTTATCCATCTCACCATTTTCAAAAATTAAATATTCTAAAAATCCATTGCTTCCTGTTTTAAATTCAATTACTTTTTCTTTTCTTAAATTTATTTTATTCTTTTGTACCTCTTTCATTAAAATATCTGTAATTTCTGGTTCTCTACCATTTGTAAAAACAGTTATATCTTTTGTATATGTTAATAACTGTAAAGCTTCTCCTGCAGCTAAATTTTTGCTGCCTAAAACAGCAACTTTCTTGTCCTTAAATAAAATACCATCACATGTTACACAGTAGCTTACTCCTTTTCCAGTTAGATCTTTTTCATTCTTTACATTGCTCATCTTGTATGCTTTTCCAGGACATAGAATCAATGTTTTAGCCTTAAACTCTTTAGTTGTGTCTGTCATAACAACAAAATTCTTATCGCCTTTTTTCTCTGCATTTATTATTTCTTCTTCCAAAAATTCAGCTCCAAATCTCTGCCCTTGTTTTATTGTCTCTTCTATTATAAATGCACCACTTACATCTTTAGAAAACCCAGGATAATTCCCAACAATATGTGCTTTGTATAAATTACCTAACTTCCACTTGCCTATAACTAAACAGCTTATTTGCGCTCTAGCTAAATAAATAGCAGCAGTTAATCCAGCCGGACCAGCACCAACTATAATGCAATCATACTCTTTTTTCATAAGAATATAAAAATTAAGGAATATATAAAACTAATTAAATTAAGGTACTCTACTACCAACGCCTTCCATTATCTTCCCCCACCTTCTCCTTTCATTTTAATCCCAAAGCTTTTCTAAAGGCAGTTTTGTCAAAACCAACAATTATCTTTCCATTTATATCTACAACAGGAACGCCCATCTGTCCAGACTTTTTAACCATTTCTTGAGCAGCTTTAGGGTCTTTACCAACATCTATTGTTTTATACTTAACCTTATTCTGCTTAAAAAAATCCTCAGCCATATGGCAATAGGGGCACGTCTGTGTTCTATACAAAGTAATATTCAAAGATTTAATAGCCATCTTTTCACCTCAATATAATAAACAAATATAATAACTATAAAAACTTAACTAAATAAAACATATTGATAGTAAATCATATAGGCACCAGCAATTATTAATATCAATCCACCAATATAATGAATATAAGGTAAAATTTTATTTAACTTATTTGTTATAAAATCTCTTGCAAATACAATTAATAAAGTAGCAATTAACATTACAACACTTATACCTAAGATATAAACAATCAAAGGAATTATAGACTCAATAATATTTCCACCAGCTAAACTCTGCAGCATAATTGTCAAAAATATAGGAAATACACAACCAAGGGAGGAAATGCCATAAGTTATACCAAATAAATAAAGCCCAGGCCTTTCACTTTTAAATCTTAGAAAATTCATTTTCACGCTCACATTTTTGCCAAATAACATAAAAATGCCAAATATAATCAAAGCAACTCCAAATAAAATAGCAATCCACGGTATAAATCTTTTAATAAATTGCCCAAATAAGATTATTAATAATCCGCTTATACCATAAATAGTAAAAAAACCAAGTATTGTAAAAAAACCAAATTTAATTCCTTTCCAAGATTTTTGTATAAAATTTAATTTTTCTTCTTCACCTTTACCTAAGTAATAAGAAACATAGCCAGGAAATAAAACAACAGAACATGGCGCAAAAAAAGCTACAACACCAGCAATAAATGCAAAAATAACAAAAGCAAAATCTATCATTTTTTAGGATTCCTTTAATCCAGTTAGTATTATATTCCAAGTATCCGCATCAACAGCTCCGCTGCCTTTCCAGAGTATAGTTCCATCTCTAGCAATTGCATATTTTGTAGTTGTTGCTCTTACACCATAATCAGTTAGTACGCTTGCCTTTGTTAAAGCAAATTTCATATCATGCAAGCCATGCTTATCGACATATTCATTAATTGTTTCTGCATCCTCGCTGGCGTCTAGATCAATAGCTAAAAAAACAACATCGTCTTTATAGTCTGGATATATATTTTTAACAGTATTAAAGTCTCTTTTGCAATAAGGACACCATGTAGCCCAAAACTCAATTAGCACTGGCTTCTCTCCTCTATAATCACTTAATTTAAATGTGCTTCCATCTGCAAGTTGAACCTCAAAATCAGGAGCAATATCTCCCTTTTCATTACCAATACTACCATCAGAAGCAACATTATTTTCTATATTTACAGTCTTGCTACATCCAAATAATATAAGCAATACTAAAGCAAAAATAACTAATTTTAATTTGGTCATCTCTATGACTAAAGCATCATTAATATAAATAATTAACCATTAAAACAATCCTATTTTTTCCCTCAAATTCTTTTAATAAGGTTTAT
>CAYJQZ010000037.1:0-7542 GCA_964372555.1 Candidatus Woesearchaeota archaeon
CTTCTGGAAAACCTTTATGAAATAAAATATAAGCCTGGGGATCTATTATTCCTCCCATTTCTCTATGGCCTATAACACTATCCGCTGACAATGAAATTTGTTCTAAAGGAAAGGAAAAAGCATTTTCTGCAGGATTAATTCTTTCTTGAAATTTTTTATCTAATAAATTTCCTAAACCCAGTCTAGATAAATTTGGTAAATTTATAGAACCCTTATAAGTATCTAAGATATATTCAATAGTTGGAATGCCCATCGCATCAAGGACAATAATCAAAACAGTAGGGCCATTAGTTTTAGACATTTTATTAGTATTCGTACTTTTTATTTAAAGATTATGATAATCTATAATCAATAATGAATATACTACATATAATATACTACAGTGATTTTATAAGGCATATCACCAACACTTATATAAACATTTAATATTTCTTAATATTATGAGAATTGCATTTAAAGAAGCAACTAAACTTTATAGAATAAATAATTTTCTTACAACTTCAGACAGAGAGATAAAAGATATAACTAAAGCGTGGTTTGCTATTTCCTTGGCTTTTGGAATTGTATTGGGCGGATTAACATCAAGATTCTTTCCAGCATTTGTAATATCTGCAGTTGCTGTTGGTTTAGGATTTTTACTTCATGAATTAAGCCATAAATATTTTGCTCAAAGATATGGATATAAAGCAGAGTTTAGAAGTTTTGATGAAATGTTATTTTTAGCAGTTATTATGGGTTTCTTTGGTTTTGTAATTGCTGCTCCTGGTGCTGTAATGATATTCAGCAGATTTATTGATAAAAAGAAAAATGGAATTATATCTGTAGCCGGCCCATTAATGAATTTATTTTTAGCTTTAATCTGTTTGGTTTTAATAATTTTAATTTCTGGAAGCTTATCTGGAGCATTGCAATTTATTAGAATACCTATAAATCAATTATTAACCAGTTCTATTCTTCTAGCTATATTATCAATTGGATTTTTAGTTAACAGCTGGCTTGCTTTATTTAATATGATTCCTTTTTGGCTATTTGATGGTGCAAAGGTATTTAAATGGAATAAATTAGTATATTTTATTGTTTTAATATTAAGTTTGGTTTTAGTATTTGGTATATGAGGTGAAGTTATGGTAGTTAACAAAGAGCAAAGAATTGGCGTTTTTGTTGATGTCCAAAATATGTATTATAGTGCAAGAGCGTTGCATGATTCAAAAGTAAATTTTAAAGAAATTCTAAGAGAAGCTGTAAACGGAAGAAAATTAGTTAGGGCAATTGCTTATGCTCTAAAAGCTAATGAAAAAGATGAAGAAAGTTTTCATACTGCTTTAGATAAAATTGGATTTGAAGTTAAACTAAAAGAATTACAAGTATTTTATGGCGGAAATAAAAAAGCTGACTGGGATGTTGGTTTAGCTATAGACGCAATAGAGTTGGCTCCTAAATTAGATGTTGTTGTTCTGGCTTCTGGTGATGGAGATTATATCCCATTGGTTGAACATTTGAAAAGAGCAATGGGCTGCAGAGTTGAGGTTTTAGCATTTGGAAGAAGCTGCAGCAGTAAGTTAAAAGAAGCTGCAGATGAATTTGTAGATTTGGACAATAAAAAATTTGTTTTTAGCAAGAGATAATTATGTAAATTCTTCTAAGAAGGTTTATATTATAGTTAATTTACTATTGCAGTATGAAGATCTTAGGAAAGAAGTTAATTGATAGAGATTTTAGGGAGATCTTTGCTTCAGGTTTTATATCTATTACTGGCGGGATTATTGCTGGAACTTTTTTATTAAGTATGGTAGATAAAATCTATATGCTGCCTGGTTTGTTCATTTTATTACCTGCATTTTTAGAGATGCATGGCAATATCTTTGGTAGTTTAGCTGCTAGATTGGGTATGTTATTACATACTAAACATATAAAACCAAGAATTGAGCATAATAAAATATTAAATATAAATATCTGGTCATCTATTTTTCTTACTTTAATTGTGTCTTTATTTTTGGGTGTTGTTTCGTATTTACTAAATTTGTTTATATTTAAAACTGATAGTCCAGTATTAATTTTTGTAGTTTTATTGGCTGCAATAGTAACTTTGATAGTAGAGTTACCACTAACAATTATTATTACTTTCTGGCTTTTTAGAAAAGGCTATGATCCTGATGATATAATGGGGCCTTACATTACTACAATTGGGGACATAATCAGTATTATTTCGTTGCTTATTGTTATGGTGGTGATATAATTGTTTAGCTTTAGAGAAATATTCAAAGAGAGTATTGGCGTTTTATTAGTTTCTTCTGTAATTGGACTCATTGGTGGACTCTTCTTAAGAAGTATAGAAGAAAGGTTATTGGTTATTCTTCCGTTGGTAATATTGCTTCCAGCACTAAATGGTATGATTGGTGACTTTGGGATAATTATGACTTCTAAAATAACTACTGCGCTTTATGAAAGAAAAATTAAAAAAAATGGTTTCCATTCTAAAATAGTCAGGCATTTATTTAAAGAGATTTTGCCAATAAGCATACTTAGTGCAATCTATATTTCTCTGCTTGCAGTTTTTATAGCACACGCTAAGGGATTTTCTTTTAATATAGTAACTATGTGGAAAATTCTTGGCATAACTCTTGCTACGACTATAAGTTTAGTATTTTTTATATTCCTAGTTGCTGTTATTGGCGGTATTTATGTTTATAAAAAGAAAAAGGATCCAGATGACATTTTAATACCAATAACTACCTCTGTTGCTGACTTGGGAAGCATGGCAATATTTTCACTATTAGTTATGTTATTATTTTAAATGAATAGTTTTATAAATTAGTTTTATGTTATATAAATGTGGTTAATGAAGAGAAAATAGGATTTCATAAGGGGTGTTTAACCACCTTAGCAAAAGAGAGGGAAGAACTACTAAAACTTGTGAATATAACCGAACAGCTTATTGGTTTGCATGTTAAGGCATTGAAAGATTTAGGTATTGATTTAGAGAAGGAGGCTATAAAAGAAGATGGTAAAAAAGGTTCCAGATAAATCAAATAGAAAGGGTATCGAGATTGCCGGCTTTGTTTGTTCCTTAATAGGCATTTTATTATTTTTGTTTCCTTACTTTGGTTTACCACTTAGTGTATTGGGTACAATATTTTCAAGGAAGAGACAAACAGGATTAGGTATTACCGGGCTTGTAATTGGAATAGTAGGCATAATAGTTAACTTATTTGTGTTTGTCGGTGTAATTTATTTGCTTGCTGTTGAGGGTGTTTGAATGATCGCTGAATTAATACAAAATAAATGGATTTGGATTGCAGCTAGTGTAATAGCAGTTCTAGTGATTCATAGGCTTGTTTTTGGCAAAGACAAGGCCACTCAATTATTAGAAAGGGAATATGCTGATGTAGTCAATTCTGAAAAATACAAAGTTAAAGGCCAGTATGATTAGAAAGCTTTAAAAATGTTCTATATTTTTTGTTTTCTATGATTATACCAATTAGTTGTTTTAGTTGCGGAAAACCTGTAGCTCATTTGTGGGAAGAGTTTAAGGATAGAACTTCTAAAGGTGAACATCCTAAAAAAGTAATGGATGAATTAGGTTTGGAAAGATATTGCTGCAGGGCATTATTTATGGGCCATGTTGATTTGTTAGATACAGTAGCTAGATTTAAAAAGGCTTAGATAGATAATTCTTGCTAATATGGGTGAAGTATATTATACGAATTTTAGAAGAAGGTTAGTTGTTCGTGAAGATGGTTCTGTTGTAATTTTTAATGGGTCAAAAGATATTAGGCTTGAAGATAAATTAAGAGGTGAAACTACAAGGGCAAGCAAGCCTCAAACTTTGTCAGAGATGCAAAGGGAATTAATAAGGAGCAATATAATGGCTGCAATTATTTTATACCATTTACAAAATTGTAAAGAAAGGGCTGCAATGGGATATGGCTACAGTGTAAACCATTTAGCGTGTGTTGTTGGGGGTGTAGTTGGTCTTTATCCTCCACAAAAGTTTCATGAGGCTGTAGGCGGGCTAGTTGATCTGGGTTTTGTAGATTATGTTAAACCAAGAATTGATCCATTTGAGAGAAGATTTAGAGCACAGAAAAGTCCAAGACTAAAATTAAGATCTGATTATGTATATGGGAAACCTAAAGGCAGTGCATTATTCAGTTTGTTGCTAAATTATGTTTCTTCGGCATATGAGGCAGGTTAATAAATAACTTCTTTTTTCTTTCTATTAATGAGAGATGATGAATATTTAAAAAATAAATTAGAATATATATGGCAGGCTGGTTTTCTTGATATCGAAAAAAAGAATCAAATTAATATTAAATTTAAAGGGAGATGGAAAAATAAATTTGGACATATTAAAAAATTGAAGAACGGAAACAGTGAAATAGTTATTAATGGATATTTTAAGAATGAAGTAGTTCCTGATTATATATTAGATTTAACAATTGCTCATGAATTGGTTCATTATTCTCATGGATTTAACAGTCCTTTGCAAAAATTGTATAAGCATCCGCATAAGGGTGGAGTTGTAAATAGAGATCTAAAGAAAAGAGGCTTCGGACATTTGCTAAAATTAGAAAGAAAGTGGATAAAAAATGAATGGAGAAAAATTGCCAAAGAAGACTTTAGACAGAGACAAGTAAATCGTGGCTTTAATTTGTTTAGATGGATTTAGTGGTAAATTTCTTCTCTAAGCATACCTAAAGGATCATTTTCTATCTCAGTTTTAAAACCATCTGCGTAGATTGCTGCTAGAGAAATAGCGGTAATATTTTTATCAGGGCTGCTGAAGTTAAGAAATTATATTTATCTGATAAAGATAAGAAAATAGCTGGAGTATGTGGAGGCATAGCTGAATACTTTGAGATTGATTCTACTATTGTTAGATTGTTGTGGGTTGTTTTAACTTTACTTAGTATGGGTGGCGGGATTATTGCTTACTTAATATTTTGGGCAGTTATGCCTAATAAACCTAAGAAGTAATTCTAAACTTCATATATTTTTTACAGTTTAAGCAATAATATACAACCATTTTATTTCTAGTTCTTACTCTGTAATTCCCTGATTTAAAATAATTATTACAATGTTTGCAATACTTTCTCTTGTACTCTCTTGGTATTGGAAGATTAACTTTCATAGCTATTCTTCTTGCTAAATCTACATATCTATTTGCTTTTGGAGGATTTAGTTTTGCTTCTTTGAATAAAGTATGTATTCTTTCTAGTGCTATTTCTCTTAATTTATTTTTATTATGTTTTTGCATATATTTCATCATATATTAATTTATATAATACTTACTATAAGCCAAGATTAATGGGCTTTGCATTTAGTCATTTAATATTTGCTTGGTTAATGGGAAAGTTAATTGAATTTTCTAAGAAATTTGAATTAAAAAGCTATCATTGGTTTTTTCTTTTATTTGGTGCAATATTTCCTGATATAGATTTTGTTCTTAGCTGGCTTTTTGGTATTGATTTGCATAGAAGTTTTACACATAGTATATTTATGGTTATTTTGGGTTTTATTGTTATTTACTTTGGTTTTAGCGTCTTAAAGATTAGACAAGAAGGATTTAAGTTTGGGTTATTTTTCTCTATAGGAATTTTATCTCACTTAATTTTAGATATGATATTTGGCTATCCTGGAATTAGATTATTTTGGCCTTTAGATTATTGGGTTTGGTTCTTTGGTTATTTAAAATATCATATAGCTAGTACTTTGAGTGATACACCCAGACATTTGTTAATCAAGAAATTTAAATTAGCAATAGTTGATATGGGAATTGGAGTTCTTTGGATTAGTTATTTATTTTTTAAAGGTAAATTAAAAGCATTTTAGAAATTTTGAAATGTCTACAGAAAATCTAAAAAAACTTTAAACTTCTTTTGTTTTGCTTTCTATTATGTCTCTTTTGGGAATAGTTATTGTTTCCGCATATTCATATTAGATATACTTATTTACATAACTTATGTTAAAATTATTGAAAACTTTTCAGAATACTTAAAGAAATATAAGGTGGGCAGCTAACCATACTTCCCGTACTAAGTACAGTACAATATGGAACGTCGGCCTGCTTAACTTCCGAGTTCGAAATGGGATCGGGTGGAACCAGGCCACTATGACCGCCCATTGAAATGGAAAATTGAAGAACTTTTAAAGGTTTTGGTTAAGTATTATTAATCTCTTTCTTCTAAAACCTTAACTAATTCTATTCTATAACCTTTATCAAAATCAAATACTTCTCTTAAAACTGTTCCGCTCCTTAACTTTAAGTCATCTCGTTCAGTCGGTAATTTCAGTGTCGCAATAATTCTACTATCTAAATCTATTCTTTGGCCTTGTAAATATACTCCGACAATTTCAGGAATTTTTATTCTACAATCTTCTCTTATATCTGGTCTTCTTGCTTTTACTTGTGGTAGTTGATCTAAACTTAAACCTGTTATTTCTGAGAATTTTGGTATATAACTGTGATAAATTATACCAACATATTCTTCTCCTGGAACGTACTCTCTTTTTCTAGCTTCAATTATTGCTCTCAGATCTGCATTTCTATGCTGAGCGCATAAGGGCTTAAATGGGTCTGGGGGTAAACCAACACCACTACCTGCTACAAAATGTTCATATCTTGTAAAAAGGTTTGGTCTTTCTAATGTTAGATAATCTTCAACGCCACCTTCAATCCATCTTTCCCATTGTTCATGGAGCCTTCTTCTATCAGCTTCAGGAATTTGAACATCTACTTTAACTCCAAATTTTTCTTCGTATTGCATTTATGCACCAGCTTTCAAACCTTTAATTGTATAAACAGCAATTGCCCTAGATTTACCTTTAACTCTCAGTGGTTTAGATTTGCTAAAAGCAATTACTTTCTTTGTATCATTATGGGTTCTTTCAGAAACTAAAATCTTACCGCCTTCTGCTAACCCACATAATCTAGAAGCAACATTTACTGTATCTCCTATAGCTGTGTAATCTGTTCTTTGCTGTGAACCTATATTGCCTACAACAACATCGCCTGTGTTTATTCCTATACCTATTGTAAGTTTAATTCCCTGTTTTGCCCATTTTAGCGCTAGTCTCTCCTGTGCTTTCTGCATTTCTACTGCAACCTTAACTGCCCTTAATGCATGAGATTCGTAGTATATTGGAGCACCAAATATAGCCATTATACCATCGCCTATGAATTTGTCTATTGTTCCTTTATGTTGTAGTATTATTTGAGACATTGTTTCTAAATGTTCATTTAAAATTTCAACTATTTTTTCTGGTGGTAATTTTTCTGATAGAGCAGTAAATCCTCTTAGATCTGAGAATAAAATTGTTAATTCGTGTTTTTCAGTTTTCATGTAATCTCTTTCTTTATCCTCTAGCATTGTATCTATTACTTCTGGAGCAACATAACGCTGGAACATTTTTTTAAATTCTGCTTTTTCTATATCTTCAAATATTGCATAACCTGTTTGCTTAGCTATTGTTGAAAGCAATGTTGTGTCTTTTTTTGTAAAACCTTCTTAGTTTCTTGAATTAAAAACAAAAAAAACAACA
>CAYJQZ010000038.1:0-3606 GCA_964372555.1 Candidatus Woesearchaeota archaeon
AGGCGCAAGGGCATACTTGGTTTTCGGTTTGCAATAAAATTATTTTTTACTCATTAAATAATCAATATAACTTCTAGTAACAAAAATATAATCATCTGGAAAAGAAACATTTCTAAATCTAGTATTATTTGGATAAATCCTCCTAAGGCTGGCAGCTATACTATCAAATCTAATTCTTCTATCATCCTTAGTTACAATAACAGAACCACTAGAACCTTTATTAGAAACTTCAACATAACTTCTTCTATTAAGCAGATTATTACATTCAACATTATTAACTACATAACCAGCAAAAGATAAAGCAGCAGCAAAAGCTACCCTTCTAAAATATCTCAAAACAGGATTATCAGAATTAAAAATGGGATTACAATTCTGAGATCCAAAATTATTGCCTTCAACAACATCTGCATTATTAGAAAACCCACTTTCTCTGCCAGAATTCCAGTTTAAACAAAAATTATTATAATAAAATCTAGCTTCTCCATCACTAAGAATCCTAAATCTCCTATGTTTAACATCAAATCCTCCTTTAGCATGATCAACTAAAATAATTCTATTAGAATTACCAACATAAACACCAGAACAAGCATGAGCTTCAGTATTTCCCCTATAGTCTTCATCAACCAAAACAAAGGAAGCATTTATGCCGGCAACCCTTGCCATAGTTGTATACAAAAAACCAAAATCAACGCATAAACCAATTCCAGAATTAAAAGTCTCACTAGCACTCATATAAACTGGATTTCTGTATCTACTAGAATTAACATCAAACTTTCTCACATTGTTAACAAACCATTTATACAAGGCTGTAGCTCTTTCATAGCCCTCAGATTTACTGCCAGCAACACTCCAAACACAATCAACTATGTCTGGGGTAACATCAAACGGCTTTGTATCTAAAGATAAATCTCTTAAATTAGTGTAAACTTTTCTATAAAAATCACTTTGTGTCTCAACTATCTGTTCTAAAACCTGCATAAATTAACATTAATTTCAAAATTTAAAAACAAGATGTAACTTTTTTTAAAAATCTTTCAATAAATCTGCAAATATTTCAACAATTAGAAAAAAATCTTTTTGCTGGGACTAACAACAATGCCCTTATTTGTAATATCAAAAGCAAAAGTTGTACCAGGATGTTTAGTTCCTCTCATTTTAAATATTTCCATTGCTCTTATACGATCAGCCTTTTTTTTAACATAATAAAGCAAGATTATACTATCAACCTCAAACTCCAAAGATGAAGAAACCAACAAACCATCACGGGCTTCATCTTGTGCAGTAAGCAAAGCAGTGCAACCCCAGCTGTTTATAAGATCTATTAAAGCTAATATTGCTTCTTTTCTCTCAAGTTCATTAGGGTAAAGCAAAGCAAAAGAAGATATACTATCAATAACCAAACGCTTAGCTTTCATCTTGGTTATCACAGAATCAATTGTCCCACCGCCCTCAACTAAAACTTTTTTAACCTGCTCAGGCGTATATTCTAAAAAAGCAAATTTACCCTCTTTCTCAAGCTTAGCCAAGTCCCAGCCAAACTCAAGTACATCATCATACAATTTATCTTTTCTCTCTTCAAAGGTAATATAAATTACTGGCTCGCCATATTTCAAAATGCCATTTATCAAAAACTGCAAAGCAAATATAGTTTTGCCTGCACCAGCACTTCCAGCAACTAAATTAGTAGAATTAATTTTAAAACCACCACCTATTAAATTATCAAGATGTTGTATTCCTATAGCTACTCTTTTTGTAACTTTAGATTTTTTCTTACTCATTTTCACTCAGAGAGAAAGGAATTTCTTTCGGATAAACAGTTATTCCGCCACTATTGATCTTAAAAGGATAGATATCCATTCCATGCTCCTGTCCCTTAAGTTTAATAATATTTAAACAACGTTCAAAGCTGGCACCCTTCCTTATTTTAGTTAAAAAAACCATACCATCAAATAAAGAATCCTCTGGCTTATAGTGAAGATTATCTAACGAAGTAGTTTGTCTCTCAGCCACAGCTAAAAAAGTTATACCTGAAGATTTTATATCATAAAGAAATTGTAACAATCCTTTTTTGTATTCATCAGAACCAGACTTAAAAATATATTCAAATATACTCAATGAATCTAAAACTAGTCTACTTATTTTATTCTTCTTAATCAAATTAAAAGGCAATTGCATAGAAATTATTTTACCGCCAAATAGTCTTTGTTCTACTAAAGTAATAAGCCCTTTTTTTTCATACTTCTCTAAATCAATACCAAGAGCTTTAGAATAAGATCTCATAGACTCTGCACTTTCTTCAGTAAGTATCATCATACAATGCTCGCCATTTCTTGCACCTTCGCATACAAACTGTAAACCAAATATTGTCTTTCCAGAACCAGGAACGCCAGTAACAAGAATACAGGAATTAACCTTAAACCCCCCCTTACAAATTTGATCTAATCCCTTTACGCCGGTAGTTAAAAAACCATTTCCTCTTTTCATTATTTATTTATGAACAACACCAATATAAAAACCTTACTAGAAAGACTTATATAACTAAAAGATAAAATAAAACCATGAAAAAAGGAGGTCTGAAAGAGTTTAATAAAAAACTCAAAACTCTAAAAGAGTATATAGCACTAGCAACAGTTCCTGCTTCTAAATATAATAAAACAAATATAAAAATAATAAGACATTTTACAGAAGAAGAAAAAACTCCGGGAGTTTATGTTTCTTTAAATAAACCATATGGAACCATGATAGAGATATTCAAAAAAAATAAAATAGATGAACGCATGATAATTCTAATAGATTGCGTAACAAAAACAGCAGAAAGCAAAACTAAGAAGACAAAGAATTGTTTATACATTGGAAGTCCTGAAAAACTAAGTGATATAAGTATAGCAGTAGACCAGGCAGCAAGATCAATTCCAACAAAAGAAAAATTTGTTTTCTTTGATTCATTAAGCACTTTATTAATATTTAATAAAAGTGAAACAGTAGCAAGATTTATACACTTTTTAGCTAGCAAAATGCGTACATTAAAAGTCAAGGGTATTATAATTAGCTTAGAAAAAGAGAAAAACAAAGATTTAATAGATAAAATAAGTCAAGTATGTGATATAGTGGTGGAGATAGCAGAATGAAAAAGTTATTACCAATAATATTTGCAATAATTTCAATCATAGTAGCAATCTATGCAGTCTTCAGATTATCACCAACAATAGATTTCGCAGTCAACTTCATAATAGTATCATTTGGATTTCTAGCATTGATCTGGGCGCTTAAAGCATATAGAAGCCTGGCACCAAATTCATCACTAAAATATTATTCTTTGTTGTTCCTACTTGCATTGTTGCTAGTAGTATTATACAGAATATTAGTTACAATATCATTATTCTTCACAACAAGGATTAGTTATTACTACATAGACCATATAATTATTATATTAAGTTACATTCTCTTTGTAGCTGCTTCTTATAAAATAATGCAGATAGGAAAAGAATTCGGATTTTCTGAATCAACAGAAATAATAAAACAGGCATTAAAGGATAAAAGAAAGAAGAAATAAATTTATATAGGCTTATTCTTATCAAAGCTTAATGGAAGTAAACAGAGAACTTA
>CAYJQZ010000038.1:3616-7473 GCA_964372555.1 Candidatus Woesearchaeota archaeon
TAGCCAAGAATGCAAGACTAAATTTAACTGAAGAAGAGGTTAAAGAATTTGTTCCTCAATTTAAAGAAATTTTAAATTCTTTCAAAGAATTAGATAAAGTAAAAACAGACAATGTAAAACCAAGTTTTCATCCTATAGAAATCAAAAACTCTGTAAGAGAAGATGTTACTAAAGAATGCGTTCCTCAAAAAGAGATATTGAAGAACGCCAAACATAAAAAAGATTCATATTTCTTAGGTCCAAAAGCACTATGAAAGCACTATCAATGAAACAGCCAGTTCCAGAACTCATTTTACAAAAAAAGAAAACCATAGAATTAAGAAAATGGAATACAAAATTCAGAGGTAAATTTTTACTGCATGCTTCACTGGGAGAAATAAAGGGTTTTGGTTTAGATGCTAAATCTCTTCCTAAGGGAGCAATTGTTGGAAGTGCTGAATTAGTTGATGTAATAAAATTTGGAACATTAGAACAATTTAGATCTATGAAAGACAAACATTTGGCAAGATCAGAAGATTGGTTTGTGCCGCATAAAACATTTGGCTTCATATTAAAAAACCCAGAGAGATTATCCAATCCAATAAAGATCAAAGGACAATTAAATTTCTTTGAGGTAAATCTATGAAAGTTCAAGAATTTATAAAAAAAGTTCAAAATAAAGAAATAGATATAGTTGAACACACTCACAAAGTTTTGGAAGAATGTAAAAAAATAAATAAAGAATATCATTACTTTAATACTATATCAGAAGAACTAGCACTTAAACAAGCACAAGCAATAAAGAAAAATCCAAAAGGCAAACTAGCTGGCTTGCCAATTTCAATTAAAGATTCTATATGCGTAAAAGACGTAGAAAGTACAGCAGGCTCAAAAATACTCAAAGGTTATCACCCACTATTAAATGCAACTGCAGTTGAAAAAGCAGTTAGAGAAGGAGCAATAATTATTGGAAAAACTGCTCAAGATGAATTTGGTTTTGGTGGTTTTGCAACTAATGTTGGTTTAGGTTTTGAAATTCCATTAAACCCATTTGATAAAAAAAGATCAACAGGAGGAAGCTCTGGCGGGGCAGCAGGCCTAACACAAAAAACAACTTTTCCGCATATTGCCTTTGGTGAAAGTACTGGTGGTAGTATAGTAAACCCAGCAAGTTTCTGTGGGGTATTTGGTTTGTGCCCAACTTACGGAAGAGTATCCCGTTATGGATTAATTGATTATGGAAATTCTTTAGATAAAATTGGTCCAATAGGAAAAAATATCCAAGATTGTGCTTTAATGTTAGAAGTAATTTCTGGTCATGATGAAAAAGATTCAACTTCATTAAAGGAGCCAGTAGATTCTTGCTCAAAATACTTAAATAAAGATATTAAAAATTTAAAAGTTGGTGTAATAAAAGAGGCATTTGGTGAAGGCGTAGATGAAAA
This sequence comes from Candidatus Woesearchaeota archaeon, assembly GCA_964372555.1. Taxonomy (GTDB): domain Archaea; phylum Nanobdellota; class Nanobdellia; order SCGC-AAA011-G17; family GW2011-AR18; genus CAYJQZ01. The sequence goes on from CAYJQZ010000038.1 coordinate 5,041, forward strand.
AGTTTCAAAAAGTATCTGGAATGGAATCAAAAAATTAGAATCTAAGGGAGCAAAATACAAAGAAGTTTCTCTGCCAACTGCAATCAAATACGGAATATATACTTATTATATTATAGCCCCCTCAGAAGCATCTACAAACTTAGCAAAACTCTGTGGTATGCGTTATGGTGCTGCAGAAGAATTAAAGGGAAATTTTGATGAATACTTTACAAATGTAAGAAGTAAAAACTTTGGAAAAGAAGCAAAGAGAAGAATAATGCTTGGTACATTTGCAAGAATGTCTGGCTTCAGGGATGCATATTACATTAAAGCAGCAAAAATAAGAACCATAATAACAGAAGAATACAAAAAGACATTCAAGAATTTTGATATATTAATTAGTCCAACAGTTCCAATTCTACCGCCAAAATTTGAAGAAATAAATAAATTAAGTATAATGCAGAATTACATGACAGATGTAATGACTGTTAGTCCAAATCTTGCAGGTTTACCACACCTAAATATTCCAGTAGGTTTTGAAAACAACTTGCCCGTTGGAATGATGGTAATCTCAGATCACCTTAAAGAAGGAACTTTAATTCAAGTAGGAAAAGAATTTAACTAAATCTCTGGTTTTCTACGAACAATTCTGTATGGAGAAAGCTTTATTTCTATATCAAAAAAATTTGCACCAAAAACACCACCCAACAATTTTCCTAAATCCTTCATTCCAGGTTCTTCGTCCCATAATTCAAAAAATAGACTATCACCCAAAGAACCATAACAAGGAACACGCCCAGGCCTAGAATTTCTAACATAGCCAAGAACAGCATCAAAAACTTCCCTATTCCATCTATCCCTAAATTGCATACTAAATTCATAAAGTTCCATAATCAAAAAACAAAATAACAGAAATAAATAGATTTCTATGCTAAATACTAGATAACAGTCTCTTCATCATCAAAGCATCTTCAACAGATTGTGGGCTTTCATTAATTATTCTAATATTAATTTTATATTTTTTCAAATAAGTTAACAATTCTCTAGCTCTTTCAGGCTCTGTCTCTTTGTGATATCTCTCGCCTTTTTCACTAAAAACTATTCCAGTAAAATGTGCAGTTAAATATTTAATATCCCTAATTAATTTACAAACATAATCATAATCTATTTTCCCATTATCTCTAGCATATATATGAGCAAAATCAACACACAACCCACATTTAGTTTCTTTACTTAATCTAACAAGTTCATCTATATCACCAAACTGACTTTTCTTTCCCGTAGTCTCCGGACATAACTTCGCATCATTAAAACCACTTTCGTCTAAAGCATCTTGTAATTCTAAAATTGCTTCTTTAACCATATCGTAAACCTCTTCTTTTTTCATCTTCCCGTAGTAAGCAGGATGAAACACAACATAATTAGCACCCAAATAATATCCTCTTTCACAAGAATCAAATAATCTTTTCTTACTGTCAATTATTTTCTGTTTTTCTTCAGAAGCTAAATTAACATAATAAGGTGCATGAATACTCAAAGAAATTCCTAGTTTTTTAGCTAGTGCTCCAGCTTCTTTTGCAGTATCAATTCCCATATAAACCCCACGAACAAATTCTACCTCGGCAGCATCCAAACCTAAAGAATTAATATATTTTAACCCTTCAATAGCAGGACTCCCCAAACCAGCTGGACCAATTAAAATTTTAGACATAAAAAATAAAGAAAGAATTAGAGGATTTAATATTTACCATTCACTGTCTTCGCTATCAAAACCATCTCCACCACTGTCATCAGAATCTCCACTACTGTCATCATCTTCGTCCTCAATATCATCATCATCTATGAATTTATCCTTATCTTCTTCATCATCCTCATCCGGTATAGGTTTCTTTTTACCTGCAACTTCAAAATAATTATAATCAAAATTTCCTGTCTGCCACTGTCCCATTATTAAACTCATATTAAAACACCCTCCTCATCATAAGATGAATGGCTTTACTTTTCAAGAAACTGATTTATATAGTTTTTGTTCTGTTTTAAAATCACATTTAACTAATCAATACATAACTACTTTAAAATAGTTACAAAAAGAAAGCTTAATATTGATTGATATAAAGAAAGTTAAATGAAAAATCTAATAGGCATAACAACAACAGTTGCATTGGCATTTTTATTTAATTCTACATCTCAAGCTCAAACAAGACCAAATATAAAACAACAAGAAACAATTGAAACACAAGCAAGTGCCGGCTGCTCATATAGAATAAGAGAAAGAAATGGAATTTGTAGTTTTATTTTTCTTCCAGCAGAAAAACCATATTTATTAATAAGAAAATTAACACCTCATTTGAATTAATGAGACATTTTATACCAGAGAATTATAGATCCCATAATACAAGATGCGCTGGCCGAGGTTCGAAATCCCGATCTAAAAGATTCTCGGGTCTCAACGTT
>CAYJQZ010000039.1:0-7207 GCA_964372555.1 Candidatus Woesearchaeota archaeon
ATTTTACTTTCAGATGGAAAAACGATGAACCAAGAGAGTGCTTCAACTGCTGCCAAGTATGCTTCTAGCCAAGGAATAAATGTTTATACTGTTGGTGTTGGTGGTGATACAAATTCTGATATGATGAAAGCGTTAGCTAATGATGGCAATGGAATTTATTTTGAACCAGATACTAGTCAGCATATAAAATTAATATTTGGTGAGACAGAGGTAAGTGGAGACAAGAGAGTATTTCCTTTAGTTGTTATTGATGAGAATCATTTCGTAACTCAAGGTCTAGATTTAAATGCTAAAATATATGGGTTTAATCAGATAGTGCCAAAGACAACTGCTAAAATGCTTGTTACTACAGATGTAGGAGATCCAATTGTTGTTGTATGGAGATATGGACTAGGGAGGGTGGCTTCTTTAGGTACAGATTACAATGTTTATGGTTTTGAATTATTAAATAGAGATAATTCCCTTTTGCTAACAAGAATGACTAATTGGGTGATAGGCGATCCTGAAAGAAAAAATGTCAGATTTATTGATATTGATGATGGCAGATTGGGAGACAATGTAGAAGTAATTGTTAAATCTGATGTTCAACCCAGTTCTGATGAAATTGCTTTGTATAAGTTTGATGAGAATTTATACAGAGGAACAATGTTTGTAAATACAACTGGTTTTAATAGAGTTATGGATGCTGTTTTTGCTGTTAATTACAGAAGAGAATATCAGGACATAGGGGTTAATGATGAGTTAAATAATTTGGTTTTCTCTACTGGAGGCATGATGTTTGATCCTAATAATATAGATGGAATAGTCGAGTTTGTTAAGGAAAGGTCTAGAAGAGAGATACTTACTAAGAAAAGTTACTCGTGGATATTTTTATTAATAGCATTAGCACTATATTTAGCTGAGGTATGTATGAGGAGGTTAGTCGCTCATAAAATTATATAAAGGAGAGAATAATTAATTAGGAATATGGGATTCATAAAAGACAGCTTGGATGTTAAAATATTTGTTTTACTTGTTGTTATAGTTGCAGCTATGGTTTCTTTAGTTGTTGTTTTTCAGAATAATTTTAAAGATATAAATACCAGGTATCAGAGTAAAATTGAAGAACTGAATAATACTTTTGAAGCATTAGTTGGAGCACAAGCTAATTTAAATGAAACTATAGAAGATTTAGAGGTACAAACAATAAGAGAAGGGGATTTAAGAGACAAATATACAGATCTTAAAGATAATAGAGATGCTATTGAAGCTGAGAGAAGAAGACTTTCTGCTGAAGTTGCACAAAAAACCAACCAAATTAGTTTATTAACTGCTGAAGTTGCATCTTTAGAATCAGAAATACAAGATCTTAATGCTCGTGTTAATAGATTACAAGAAGAAAATGAAAACTTAGATCAGGAGAATAATTGTTTGAGGGGTGGCGGGCAGAATTGTTGAGGCTTTGGAAGAGGTAGAAACAAATATAACCCTCTTAGAGCTAGGTAATCATATAATAAATACACTTTTACTTTTTGTGTTTTGTTTTTTACTAGCGACTTTATTTGATATTTATGTTTACTATGCTTTGATTCCTGCAGCGTTGTATTTTTTTGTAGGCATTGGTTTTATGTTTTATAAAAATAAATATATAGTTGTTGAGGAAAAAGTTCCAGAGCTTAAAGAGCAGCTGAGAACTGTTGCTGATAATGTCTATAGAGTGAATCCAATAGTTGACTCTTTGAAAGAGGATGTTTTAGGAAATATGGGAAGGATTAGAGCCTCTAGTTTTATAGATTATGATACAGTAATTGTCAAATTATTATCGCTTACAATAGTTTCTATTGTTATTGTTATTATTTCATTTATGAATGTTAATTTTGATTTTAATTTGGGTGATATTCCAATATTTGGAGCTGATATTCCTGATGCGAGGGGTGCGGGCCAGGATGTTGTTGATCTTAATTTAACTTATTTGGAAGGAAACTTAAGTGATATACTTGGAAATAAATCCTTGGCAATGCTTGGTATTGAGGAATTAAGTTTGACAATAAATCCATTAGAAAGTGATGCTGATATAAGCAGAACAAAAAGAACTACTGAAGAAGAATTTAATGCACCAATGTTCCCAAAAGAGATATATACTAGTTATGATGTGGCCTATAATGAGAGGATAGCAAAAGAAAACCAAAAAGTAGTTAAAAACTATTTTGAACAAATATCAAGGTGATAATATGGTTAGTATGGAAGAGATACAAAAGAGGTTTAAGACACTATTTTCTGAAGTTGATAGAGCTATTGTTGGTCAAGATGATGTTGTTGAGCAGGTTGTAGCTGCTTTGCTTTGTAATGGCCATGTTTATGTTGAGGGTTATCCTGGTTTAGCTAAAACTATGTTAGTAAGGACTTTGGCAAATACTATGGATCTAAATTTTAGCAGAATACAGGGAACACCAGATTTGTTGCCTAGCGATATTACTGGCACCTATGTTATTGATGAGAGCAAAGGAAAAAAAGAATTTAAATTTCAGCCAGGACCAATATTTGCTAATGTTGTTTTAGTTGATGAAGTAAACAGGGCAACACCAAAAACACACTCTGCTATTTTAGAGGCAATGCAGGAAAAGCAGGTAACTGTAGGTAATTCTACTTATAAATTAGAAGAACCATTTTTTGTAATGGCAACTGGCAATCCAATTGAGCAAGAAGGAGTATTTAAGTTAAGTGAAGCACAAGTTGATAGATTTTTATTCAAGGTTAATATTGGATATCCTAAATTAGACGAAGAGCTTAAGATTGTTGATAGATATACAGAAACAACATTTGAAGAAATAAAATTAAGAAAGATTTTCTCTGCTAGTGAGATTATAAATATGCAGCAGTTAGTTAGACAGATACCAATTGCTAATGATATTAAAAAATATGCTGTTGAGCTTGTAAGTGCAACTAGGAATAAAAAAGATTTAATTGAATATGGTGCAAGCCCAAGGGCTAGTATAGCTTTGTTGATGGCTGCTAAAGCAAGAGCATTGATGAATGGCAGAAAATATGTAAGCAAGGAAGATGTTCAGGTAATGGCTTATCCTGTTTTAAGGCACAGAATAATATTAAGTTTTGAGGCTGAGAGACAGAATATGAGCGAGGATGACGTAATAAAGCAGATCATTAAAAAATGATTAGATCAGATTTTCTTAGACAACTTGACAAGTTCCAATTAGTTATAAAAAAAAGAGTTACTTCTAGCTTTACAGGTGAGAGAAGAGCAGACACTGCAGGTACAGGATTGATTTTTAGAGATTATTCTAACTATGTTTTTGGTGATGATTTTAGAAGCATAGACTGGAAGGCCTATGCAAAAACTGAGAAGCTTTATGTTAAGCGTTATGAGGAAGATAGAAACTTAACAGTGCATATAGTAATAGACTTTAGTGGAAGTATGGATTTTGGAAATAAGCTTAAGAAATATGAATATGCTTCTATGATAGGCTTGGGATTTTCTTATATAGCTTTAAAGAACAATGAGAAATTTGTTTTGTCAACTTTTGATGATAAGCTAGAATTTTTCAGACCTAAAAAGGGTGCCGGCCAAATAGCTTCTATTTTGGCTTATTTGAATAAGAAGCAGGCTGTTGGTGTAAGCAGCTTTGAAAAGTCTTTAATAAAGTATAAAGAATTAATAAGTGCTAGGGCTATGGTTGTTATTGTATCAGACTTTTTTTATGATGTTCAACAGATAAAGGGGATGTTGCATAGATACAAGAAAAATAAAATTATTTTGATACAGGTTTTGGATCCTTTGGAGAGAAAATTAAATTTAGAAGGGGATTATGAATTAGTCGATCTTGAATCTGATGCAAGATTACACACATTTGTAGATCCTTATTTGAGGAAGAAATATTTTGAGGAATTAGAATTGCACCAAGCAAAAATAAGAGATGCTTGTGGTGATGTAAAAGCAGATTTTTATATTGTTGGTAGTGATGAAAATATATTTGATGTTTTTTATAAAATATTGTATTAATCTACTTTGATTATTTCATTTAAATGTTCTTTTAATGCAAATCTTAGTTTGTCTTTGCTTTCTGCATATATAGTTATTAATGAATCATTTTCTTTTACCTTGTCTTTTACCTTCTTGTGCAGATAAACTCCAGCTCCCTTATCAATTGGTGCACCTGCACTTTTTGCCAACTTTGTTATTAGATTATTACTTATGTAATTCACTTTTCCAGATTTTGATGATTTGAATGTATATGCGTATTCTCCTAGTTTTATGTCTTCAGGTTGGATATTTGGATTTCCACCCTGTGCTTTGATTATTTCTTGAAGTTTTTTATATGCTTTTCCAGATTTTAGTATTTCCAATGCTCTTTTTTGTCCATCTTTTTGCCCACCCATTTCTATAATTAATCCTGACATGTAAAGTGCTTTTTTCTTTAAGTCGTCTGGGCCATTGCGATTTTGAAGTATTAAAAGTATGTCTCTTGCTTCTAATGCAGGGCCGATACCATTTCCTATTGGTTGGGAACCATCACTTATTATAACTTTTATGTGCATACATAATTTTTTCCCCAGTACAACAAATTTCTTTGCTAGCTCTTTTGCTTTTTCTTTGTTTTTTATTTTTGTCTCTGGTCCAATAGGTATATCTATTAAAATATGTGACGAGTCTACTGCTGATTTTTTAGCAAGTATGCTGGCCAATAAGAATCCTTCTGGATCAAGACCTAATGGTTTTTCTAGTTGAATTAGTTTATCGTCAGCAGATGCTAAATCTAGTGTGCCACCCCAGACTATACATGCATTTGTTTTTGATACGATTTCCATGATTTTTTCTTTTGAATGTGTAACTGGAGCAAGAACTTCCATTGTGTCTGAAGTTCCTGAAGGAGAAGTTATTGATCTTGTTGATGTTTTTGGGATTGTTAATCCTGCTGCTGCAACAATTGGGACTATTATCAATGTTGTACGATTTGCTGCAAGGCCACCAATTGAGTGTTTATCCACTACAATTTTTTTATTGAATCTTATTTTCCCACTGTTATTAACTATGGCTTCTGCTAGATAAGCAGATTCATCTATAGTCATACCATTTATATAACACCCAGCAACAAAATAAGTTGCTTCTATTTCTGTTAACCTGTTTGCAAGTAGATCTCTAATTATTTGATTTATCTCCTCTTTATTTAGCTTATTTTTATCTAATTTCTTTTTTATGTATTGCAAGGATTCTGGTTTCTGTTCAAGAAATATTTCTATTTCATCATTATCTTTTATACCAAGCTCATCTGCTACATCCAGAAACAGCCCTATTTCTCCAGGTTTTACTTCTTTTTTTCCGTATGCTAGGTCTACAACAACAACTTGGCTCTTATGTTTGCTCTTTAATTTTATTCTGTCTATAGCTTCTAGATCTAAGTTTTGAGCATCTAATTTATTTAATATTGCTATAAATGGTCCTTTTGTTGCTATCTGTAATACTTTTGCTCTAAGTTTCATGATCTATCTCTGGATAGTACTCTTCTATTATTTCTGCTATTGCTGAAAGGATCACAGGCCCTGCAACCAACCCAATAAATCCAAATAGTTTTATTCCGCCTATTGTGCCTATAAGAATTATGACAGGATGAATCCTGGAACGGTCTCCAATTATTTTTGATTTTACAAACGTTTCCATTATAAATAAAATAATTCCAAGTATTATTAGTAATGTTACGTTCGTGTAGTTGCCTCTTATTGCTTCTATAATTGCATATGGAGCCCATATGATTGTTGGTCCTAAGAAAGGAATGAAAGCAAGGAATCCAATTATTAATGCTAGAATTAATGCTGCCGGTGTTCCTATGATTTTGAATACAATTAAAGAAATTATAAATTCTATTAATGCTGTAAGAAATAAACCATAGACTATTGCGTGAGTTGTTTTTCCTATATCCTTTACAAGTTGATCTTTTTTCTTAACTGGTAGAATTTGTTTTGTTTTGTTTAGAACTCTTTTTCCATATATTAAGCATCCGAATGTTGTATAAATTGTTATTAAAAGCTCAAACAGCCTTGAGGGGATATTTGATACAAAGTCTGTAGCTTTTTGTTTAAAGTATATAACTAATTTAGATATGACTTCATTTGCAATGTTCGCTAGTGTTGGGTCCTGACTAAGGTATGATGATAGTTTTGTTGTTGTTTCTTCAATTATTCCTTGTCTGTATAGATTTATTGATTCTGTGATTAGAGAATTTGCAATATATGCTAATGGCAACAACATAATTATTGTTATTATTGCAGTTGTTAGCGTTGCTCCTACTATTTCATTTTTTGTTAGCTTACTTATTTTTTTATGCAATGGGTAGAACAGATACGCAAGTACAAAACTTGTTATTATTGCACTTATAAAAGGGCTAATTATTAGAAATGTTATATAAGCAATAATCAAGAGAGCAGCAACTACTAGATATTTCTTAACATCTTTTTTTACCATATTATTGTTTAGCCTATAGGATTTATAAACCTTTTTGATTTTGTATATTTATGTGCGGCATAGTCGGAATTTTTGGTAGAGATAATGCAACGGATCTAGTTAAGACTATGATGAAAACTATTAATTATAGAGGCAGAAATGGCTGTGGTTTGTTTGATGGGAAAAAATGTTATTATTCTAAAGATATTTTCTTTGATAATTTAGGTGAAAGTGATTTTGCTCTTGGTCATTGTTTGCATTCTGTTGTTAGCAAGATTAAACAGCCATTTTTAGACAAGGGGGTTTTTATAGTAAATTGTGAGATTTATAATTGGGAGGAACTTTCTAGTAGATATAATATTAATGCTGAAAATGATGCTGAATTATTTTTCTTTTTATTGGAGAAATTCGGTGTAGAAAAGACTCTTAAACTTTTAGATGGAGATTATGCTGGTGCTTATTTTGCAGATTCTAAACTCTATTTATTTAGGGATAGAATTGGAGTTAAACCTATTTGGTATAGTTTGGAAAATGGCATAGTATTTGCTTCTGAGAGAAAGGCCTTGAGAGAAATAGGTTGTGTTAATGTTGTTGAGCTTAACCCAAGAGAATTACTTGTTTATGATACTAAGCTTAGTAAATTTAAATTTACTAATTTAAAATTTTATAAAATTAATAGTAAGGTGGTTAATTATGCTTTATTGGTGAATGTGGTTGGTGGGTTTTTTGTTAATGGTGTAGCTAATGGTTTTGCAGTTGGTAAGTTGGATTTGA
>CAYJQZ010000040.1:0-265 GCA_964372555.1 Candidatus Woesearchaeota archaeon
TAATGGATTTTTACCAGAACCAGTTTCATTTATTAAACTATAAAATTTATTTAAGAATCTAAATGTGCCTTCTACTCCCGCATCTGACCATTCAAGTTCTTTTTCTGGTGAAGCTGCAAACAAGATAAATAACCTTGCTGTATCAGCACCATACTTATCAGCAATAATTAATGGATCTACTACATTACCTTTGCTCTTTGACATGACTTCGCCACCAAGAGTAACCATTCCTTGGCATAATAATGATGAAAATGGCTCATCAATT
>CAYJQZ010000040.1:275-7067 GCA_964372555.1 Candidatus Woesearchaeota archaeon
GCTTTTGTGAAAAATCTTGCATATAATAAATGTAGAATTGCATGTTCTATTCCACCAATGTATTGATCAACTGGCATCCAATATTCTGCCTCTTTATTAAATGGAAGCTTCTTTTCTTTTGGTGAACAGTATCTCAAGAAATACCAAGATGAATCTACAAATGTATCCATTGTGTCTGTTTCCCTTCTTGCTTTAGCTTTGCAATTTGGGCATTTTACATTTATGAATTTTTTACTGTTGGCTAATGGATTCCCCTGGCCTGTAAATTCTACATTTTCTGGAAGTTTTATTGGAAGTTGTTCTTCTGGCACTGGAACTATTCCGCATGAATCACAATATATTATTGGAATTGGTGTCCCCCAATATCTTTGTCTAGAGATAAGCCAGTCTCTTAGTTTAAAGTTGATTTTCTTTTCTCCTTTGTTTGTCTTTGCAAGCCATTCTGTAATTTTAGGCAGTGCTTCTCTGTTGTATATACCTGAGAATTGGCCTGAATCAAATAATATTCCATCATCAACATAAGCTTCTTGCGATTTAGTTGCGTCAACTTCTTTTCCATCTTTTGATATTACAAATTTAAGATTAATATTATATTTTTTAGCAAATTCAAAGTCCCTTTTATCATGAGCATCTGCCATAACTATTCCCGTACCATATTCTGCAACTGCAAAATTAGCAATCCATATTGGTATTTCTTCTCCATTTGCTGGATTTATTGCATACTTTCCTGTAAAACAACCTATTTTATCTTTTCCTGATTCTGTTGTCCTTTCTATAATTGATTGTTTTTTAATTTCTTCAACTACTTTCTTTACTTCTGCTTCATACTTTGTTCCTTTTACTAATTTTTCTACCCAAGGACTTTCTGGTGCTGCAACGACAAATGTTACGCTAAATATTGTATCACATCTAGTTGTAAATGAAGGTAAAACTAAATCTGAGTCTTTAACTTTAAAAAATATATTTACCCCTTCACTTTTTCCAATCCAATTCTTCTGCATAACTTTTACTCTTTCTGGCCATTTTGTTAGTTTGTTTATATCATTTAATAATTCATCAGCATAAGCTGTTATTTTGAAAAACCATTGTTCTAAATCTTTTAATTGAACTTCATTCTCGCAACGCCAGCATTTTCCACCAACAACCTGTTCATTTGCTAAAACAGTCCCACAGCTATTACACCAATTTACTTCTGCTTTGCTTTTGTATGCTAGTCCTTTTTTATAAAATTGCAAGAATATCCATTGGTTCCATTTGTAGTATTCAGGAGTGCACGTTGCTATTTCTCTTGACCAGTCATAACTAAATCCTAATCTCTTCTGCTGGTCTTCCATAACTGTAATGTTATTAAATGTCCATAACTTTGGGTTTACCTTATTTTTAATAGCTGCATTTTCTGCTGGCAATCCAAATGCATCATAACCCATTGGATATAAAACATTGAAACCTTGCATTCTTTTGTAACGCGCGTAGGTATCCCCAATAGAATAGTTTCTTGTGTGGCCCATATGAATTCCACTTCCAGAAGGATATGGGAACATCTCCAAGCAATAGAATTTCTTTTTCTTTGAATTTTCTTTTACTTTGAAGAGCTTTGCTTCTCCCCAAGCCTTAATCCATTTTTGCTCCACTTCTTTATGATTAAACATAACTATTGTGGAAATTATTGTATTTAAAAAGTTTTATATAGGCTTTGTATTGGGTTTCTATATGGTTTGGCCTTTTGATTTGTTCAAAAGAAAAAATGATCGTGAATTGCTATTAGATATAGTTGTTGCTTTTAAAGAACTTGCAGTTGCATCTTCTGATGGCAATATACCTGAAAACTTGGCATTTGAGGTTAATGCTTTTATTCAGAAAAAACAAGGAATGCTTTCTAACTATGCTAGTAAATATCCCTCTTTTGAGTTTGGGGCTTTTAGAAATTTCTTAGATCGGCTAATAAGCGATGCAGTAATCTTGGCTGACAGTTTAGATAATAATGATAATAAAAATGTAAAAAGATGTTTAAAAATAGTTTGGAAAATAATAAGATCTGGAGAGAATATAGAAGAAAAAATAGGCTTTCTTAAAAGAAAAGCTGCTTGATTTTATCTCCTGTATCCATTTATTGTTACATTTGATAATTCTAATTCAGAACCAACATAATCTAGTGCTTTGGCTTCGTCAAAATATCTACATGAGACTATAGAAATAATCACTTCTCCAGATGGCTGAGTGTAAGCTGTAATGTGACTTTCTCTTAATAATTGCATGTACGTGCATCCTTTTCTTTGTCTGGATACAACAACTCCTCCAACTCTTTTCATTCCTATTTCAGATGCTAAACTTGAAATAACTCTTGAGACTAAGTCTTCATTTTGTGCACTTGCTGTTACACCTATAATATCCAATACTTGTATTCTAACAGACATTTTCTCCAAATTCTTCTAGAACAGAATTATTTACATAAACTGGTGCTTTTTCCCTAACTGCTATAGCTATAGCATCACTTGGTTTTGCATCTATGCTTAATATGTTGTTGTCTTTTTTTAAATAAATATTTGAAAAGTATAAATCATCCTTAGCATCTGTTATTTTCACAAGCATAACTGAAATGTTGAAATTATCTAAAATTCCCCTAATCGTGTCGTGTATTGTTGGTCTAATATCTATGGATTTTTCTAAACCTTGTTTGATAGAGTATAATTGAAATTCATGAACTACAAGCCCTATTGCTGTACAATTTGCACTTACAATTACTGCCTTGTTTGATAGAGTTATATTTGCCTGAGTAAATCCTTCTATTGATAAAGGATTATTAGAAATATTTAATGGCTGTACTTCATACTCAATGTTTGATTGTTCTTGAACGTTCTGTATCTCTGAAAGTGATTTTGCTGTTTGATAATTTAAAATTAATATATATAAATTTACTAATATTATAATTACTATTACTACATAGAATACCAATTTTGAAGATTCTCTTGCTTTTTTCATATTAAAATATAGTTTGCTGCTTCAGTTATGTTTTTAATTTGGATTATTTCCAAGCCTAAAATGTCAGTTAAGTTTATTTTCTTTGAAATATAAGCTATTTCACAATAGTTTATTCCATCTAAATTTTTGCATTCTCTTGCTTCATCATATCCTACTGTATATTTAGCATCTGGTATTAAGAAAATTTGTGCATTATTCTGCTTTGCTGCCTTTGCCTTTTCTCCTATACCACCAACAGTGCCTATAGAACCATCTTCTTCTATTGTTCCTGTAACAAATACAGAATCATTTATTGTTTTATTTTGAAGTGCTGCTATAGTTCCTAGAGTCATGACTGCTCCAGCTGATGGGCCTTCTATTATTGTTGCATTTGCTTTTACATTGTAAATTATATCAAAAGATGAGATATCAACACTTGTAAAGTTTGATGCCACTATTGCTGCTGTTCTTGCACTTAACTGTGTTTGGTAATCTGCAAGTACATCATTTATGTTTACTAAAATTAATCCTGTTCCTGATTTTACTTCAACAATCATTTTGGCTGCTATTCCGTCGCCTTTGTTGTCAACACCAACTATTTGAATCTCTTTTGTTGTTGATTGTGCTTGAGTTATTACTTTTTCTATTATTGTATCTGGCACAAGTAGAATACCAATTAAAATTCCTACTAGAAGTACAATGGCTATAATAATTACCATACCAAATATGCTCTTTTTCATATTGTTATTATATAACTATAGAATTTAAAGTTATTGCTTATTAAAAGTCTTTTTTATTTTTTAAATATTTAACTAGTTCCTTACTTATAACTGGTTTATTGTTTTTAGAAACGTATCTATATGGTAAATTAACCTCTTCTTGTATATCCCCTCTTTTTATTACTAATGTGGGGGAATCTATAAACTTTATTTTATTTATTGCTGTTCCTTTTGATATTAATTTTGTAACTAGAACTGCAGTATCTGTTGGCATTTGTTTACTGGTTAAATTTCTTACTTCTACATTTTTCATTTTAGACGTTAAATATTTTTTAGTTCTTCCCCTTTCCGGAAAATCACCTAGAATCCCACCAAATATAAAATAGTTAAATTTCTTTGTTTCCTTTGGTATTAAAGTTTTCTTTGCTTTAGGATCTAATAAACATGCATTTGTTAATTTTAATTTAAGAACACTTTCTTTTATTACTTTTCCTAATTTTTTTAATTTATTTGCGTCTTTTTTTACGTTTGTAAATATCAAATTATTTTTACCAATGACTTTTGATATGTGTTTATATTCGATTAAACACCAATCAAATACTTTAGGCTCAAGATGTTCTATTATAAATTTCATTTTTTAAGTTTTAATGCAATCGCTGCAAAAATTAACATAAATATTGCTGTAAATAAGAACAACCCCTTAAAACCTAAATATATAAGTATTGTTGAAAAAAGTACAAATGAAATTAATTTGCTTATTTCTGGCGATGTTTTGTATACTGGATAAAGTTCGTTTTGTCTTTCATGGGTTCTAACCCTATCAAAGAAATAAGCTTCTAATAAATGCTCTATGAAAGCTACTCCAAAGGCAGCTACAACTAGTAGAATTATTGTATAAAGCGGATTTGTAAAGTAAGTAAATATTGTTGCTAGAGCCATGATCAAAAAACCAAAAGCTATAAATTTCTTGTAGCCATAAATATCTGCTAATTTTCCAATCGGTATTTCAAATATAATCAGGGGGATGATTGCTATTACCATTGCAAAACCAATTAACCTGGTAGAAAATCCACTTGTATTTGCAAAAAGAGGCATATATACATAAAAAATTGATGACCATGCTGCCAAACCAAAACCTATTAAGTATAAAAATAACAATTCTTTGTTTTTGAAGTAATCTAAAAATTTAAACTCGTGATTGTTGTGAATGCTTGATTCTTTCAGTGGTATAATAAATAATAAAAGTGCAATCAATAGTTGTGGTATGGCTGAAACTATAAATACGGTATTAAATGAATTATTTGTTGACAACAATCCTCCAAATAATGGGCCTAGAAGCCAACCAATGTTAGCTGTTGTAAAATATTGGCCTTCTGCTTTACCTATAGATTTTAATGTTGTGTATTCTCTTACAAATAAACCAATTGTTATATATACTGCCACTAAAAAAAAAGTTCTTACTAATTCTAAAATTAAAAATTGTTTTATATTTGATAAGAAAATTAGTAGCACTTGGGTTATTGCTGCTCCTAAAAATCCCCATCTTATTAGATTTAACTTTCCTATTTTTGGTATAATTTTTCTTATTAGTATTGTATATAAAATTAATAATAATGAAATAAATGCAGTTACATAACCCACGTATGCATTATTTAAGACAAAATTTTTTGTATAAATTGGAAAAACAGGAACAAGCATTGTTGTAGCTATTGAGTTTACTAGAACTATAAATATCAGATAATTAACCCCTTTTAATGGAAGGCTTATTTTTGGTATGTAAGACATGAGATTTAGATTTTTAAGTTGAATATAAATATTTTCTTTAGGAAGATTTATAAATTGATTTAAGGTTTTGTTGTTTATGGGCCCGTAGCGCAGCCTGGATAGCGCACATAAGTTTAGATGTGTTTAAACTTGGCGTTGCTGCCTTCTAAGCAGGGGGTCCGGAGTTCAAATCTCCGCGGGCCCGCCATTTTAATATATTAAAAAGGAATTTAATGATTATGTTTTAAACTTTTCTTAATTAAACCAGAAGCAGTTCTTATGGCCAAGTAAGTACCTGAAACTATCACTACGGGAATGAAACCCATAATAGCAGCTGAAGCACCAGCAGTAGCTAATAAAGCAGTATCATTATCTGTTACAAAGCCCACAACTTGATGCATAATTGAAGGCGGTGTTTTTGATGAATCCATTTCTAATATAATTTTTCCATTTTTAAAAATTTTAATCATATGCGATTCTTCGCTTACTAGAATTGCACTTGAATTTTTAATATTAGAAGTTATTCCTACTGCTGCAGCATGCTTTGTACCATAACCTGGCAATGCTCTTGACTTTAATATTCTTGCTCCAAAAGCAACTAATATACCATCATCTATTACTAAAAATGCACCATCTAATTCAGCTAGTTTTAATATTAATTCTTTCGAACCTTTTTCAAAAATACTGTGATTTTCAACAACTTGTGGGTATAATGGTTCATATAAATCCTTAAATGAATGCTTAGGTCCAATCACAAATAGTGCTCCAAGCTTCTTTTTTGTTAGATCTTTAGATATTTCCAGAAGAAAATTGTAAACTTTCTCTTTTTTACTTAATTTAGACATATTTATAGGTATTTATATATCTAGTATATAAAGTTGTTGCTTATTTTTGAAAAAAATTATATATGAGCTTACCATGATATATGTATGGCAAGAAAACTAGTTGGTAAGGTAACACACTATTTTCCAAATGTTGGGGTGGCTGTTGTAGCATTAAGCGGAAGTCTAGAGGTTGGGCAACTTATAGAGATAGAAAAGCTTGGTAATTTATTTAAACAAGAGGTAAAATCAATGCAGGTTGAGCATAAATCTCTTCAGAAAGCAAAGAAAGGAATGGAAATTGGATTAAAGGTTGATGATGCTGTAAAACCTGGGGCTTCAGTTTATTTGGTTTAAATTTATTTATTGCTATGCCTGTGAGTTTTTCTTATTTATTACTATAAAGAAATCTATATAAATAGTGTTATGGTTTATTTTATTTATGCGTGGGTGGCCCAACGGCAAGGCAGTTGCCTGCAGATTGACATAGAAGATAGCAACAGATTGGGGGTTCAAATTAAACCCTTTTA
>CAYJQZ010000041.1:0-7010 GCA_964372555.1 Candidatus Woesearchaeota archaeon
TTGTAAGGTACTAAATATAAGCAGGGAAGGCAATATAGATTTGTCTTTGAGAAGAGTACCCACTAATTTTATGGTTAGCAAATTGAACGATTATAAACAAGAAGAAAAGGCTGAAAAATTATTGGAACAGGTTGGTAAAGAAGTAAAGATGGACTTAAAAAAAGTTTATGATGATGTTGGTTATAAGGCTATAGAAAAATATGGGGGACTTTATCCTTTTTTACAGGCTGTGGTTGATAAGGGGAAAAATATAATCGATGATTTAAAACCGAATGCTAGGTTTGGTGAATTATTATTTAATACTATAAGAGAAAAAATTAAACCTGTGGAAGTTAGTATAAGCGGAACATTAAATCTAAGAAGTTTCAATAATTGTGGTGTTGATGATGTTAGGAGTATATTAGTAAAGGCAGATGAAAATAAAGTAAATGTGGGTTATCTTGGTGCACCAAGATATAGGCTTGAAGTTAACTCCAGAGATTATAAAACTGCTGAAAATGCTCTTAAAAAATATTTAGATATAGCAACGGCTATGGCTAAAAAATTGGATTGTGAAATAAATTTTGAGAAGAATGACTGAAGAAATTCTTAAGTGTAATAAATGTGGAAAGTATACTTTAGAAAGAGTTTGTAAATGTGGTGGAGATTGTTTTTCTCCTAGACCACCAAAATATAGTCCAGAAGATAAGTACAGCCATTATAGGCTGTCTTACAAAAAGAAAACCCAAGATTTATAAATTTAGGAGTTTTGTATAACAATATGAATAAGAAATGGATAGTTAAAAGATTAAAGAATGTCAAATTCAAGAATCCAGTTATGATAGAAGGCTTGCCTGGCATGGGTAATGTTGGAAAGATAACTGTAGATTTTTTAATAGAAAGTCTTGGTGCTTCTAAGATATATGAAATCTCTTCTTATGATTTTCCAAATTGTGTTTTTGTAAATGAGAAAGGAATTGCTGATTTACCTAGGGTTGAAGTATATCACAAAAACATAAAGGGAAAAGATTTACTTTTTGTTTCAGGTGATATGCAGCCAGTAAACGAGGAAGGTTGTTATGAGTTTTGTGATAAATTACTAGATCTTTTTCAAGAATACCATGGCAAAGAAATAATAACTTTGGGTGGAATCGGTTTAGATGATCTACCAAAAAACCCTGGCGTTTTTTGTGCTGGTACAGATAAAAATTCTATGAATAAATTTATTACTAATGGGATAAAGAATGCTGAAGGTGTAGTTGGCCCAATTATAGGTGTAAGTGGCCTATTAATTGGATTGGCAAAAACTAGGGGAATGAGCGGAGTTGTTTTGCTAGTTGAAACTTTAGGTTTGCCTACTTATCTTGGAGTTAGAGAAGCACGGGAGTTACTTAAGGTTTTGAATAAACAACTTAAGCTTGGACTTGATATGCAGGAATTAAATAAAGAAGTCAAAAGTATAGAAGATGAAGTTAATGAAAAGTTAAATAAATTTGTAGCTCAGGAAGAGAAAAAGCTTAAAGTCAAAAAAGAATCCATAAATTATATTGGCTAAAAATCTGACAAATCTTTTTGTTTCTTGATTGTTTTATTTGGTTTCTCTTGTTGTTGGCCTTCGTTAAGAATTATTTCGCCATAAACTCCATCGTAACCTGGTTTTATTTTTAGTTTATTTTCTCTGTTTAACATTATTAAATCTGCTAATTTTTCATCTATAACTTTTTTAAGATCTTCTGGATTTGTTTTTAATAAAATGTTAAATTCATTTCCAAAGTTTTTAATTAATAAATTATATATTTCTCCAACCTTTTTTGATGTTGGTTGTTTTATCTCGTATATGCTACATATTAATTCTGTTAATGGGAGAATTTCATAAAATGAAGGTACATTTTTAGGTTCTTCTCTATCTGCTAACTGTTCTATTCTATAAGCAACACCTATTGTCAGAGGCTTTTTACATGCTGGACATATTCCATTTAATTTTTTTGTTTCTTCAGGTTCCAATACAACACCACAAGCACGGTGACCATCGACATGATACTTCCCGT
Organism: Candidatus Woesearchaeota archaeon; assembly: GCA_964372555.1. Lineage (GTDB taxonomy): Archaea > Nanobdellota > Nanobdellia > SCGC-AAA011-G17 > GW2011-AR18 > CAYJQZ01. The sequence goes on from CAYJQZ010000041.1 coordinate 2,028, forward strand.
ATGCTGGATTTACTTCTATAGTTCCTGCAAGCCCATCTCCAGTTCTTATTGCTTTTAATATTGATTTGTAATCAATTTTATTTATATCAAAAAGTGTTGCTTCCCTTCCAAGCCTCCATGGATGATATGAGTGTGGATCTGAAAATGAAACAAGATTGTACTTATCAAGTTTAGAAATTCTGCGGTTCATTGATGGGTCCGACGACATGCCCGTTTCAATTGCATGAATATATTTTGCTTTGTCTTCAAAACATTCTTCAACAGAATCAAAACCAGATTTTGAGCCAAAAATACTCATCCATGACGTCCAAGCATGGGCCGGTATAATTTCTATGTTTTCAGAAACAGAACGCATCATATCAACAAATTCTATGCTATTAATGCCAAATATAGGTCTACCATCATAATCTAATCTTCCACGTTTTAATAATAAATCTCTTACTTGTTCTACTGCTTCTCTATTTGGGTATAGTAAAACATGATGTATTCTTCTGCCTTTGCCATTATGAGTGTACATTAAAGAAATTTCAGATTGCCATATAAAGGGAAATTTATTTTTGCTCCATAAAATTCCATTTTCATCTTCATTTAATTCAGAAGTTATATTTTGGAACCATTTGGGATGTAAGCAATCACCAGTACCAAGAATATCAAGACCTTTAATCCTAGCATTATCTTCTAACAATTTCAGAGTTGTATTCTTACTGCAAGCCTGGGCATATGGTCCGTGAATATGAAAATCCCCTGTTATTTGCATGATTATAATAATTAATTGTTGTTTTTAATGTTTACTGAAGTGCACTATACTTTATAGAAAATAAAATTAAATAGAACTCTTTATAGTTAGTGTTGTAGACACGCTGTCTTTGTAAACATAATCAAATGTTAGCCTTAATGGAGTTTCGAATGTTGTTTCTTGGAAACTAGCTGTTTCTATGTTGCAAGAAAGTTGTATCTTGTTTTGTATTACATTTACAAATCCTTCATTTTTATTTAAACCGCTGCAACTTATTAGATTGGGGCTATTTTCAAACTCTGTTAATTCTACCTTGACATAAACTTTATTTTTAGCTGCATCACTTTCTATGCATTTTCCGTTTGATAAATAATCTTTAGTGTAAAGGCTGCCTTTGCCTTCGTTTTGAGCTTCTATCCATATTACTATCTTGTTCTCTCCTGCTGGTCTTTCACTGAATGTCTTTACTTGGAATGGTGCACCTGAATTCTCTACACCTTTGGTTTCTTCAACATTACATGTTGCATTACCACTTGGTCCAGTAATTCTCTTTCTTAAGCAAAGATCTTGAACTCTAGATGTTGTTTTATATTTGTAACATATATTTGCCGCGAAGTTTACTGTTCTATCTGCATCTTCATCTGGCTTATAGTTAGCATCATATTGAACTATTGTTTGTGCTGGAGTTGTAACTCTTCCTGCTTCTTTCCTCTTTTTAGATAATGGAACTGTATTTTTTTGTGTTGGGTCCCTAATTTGGTAGGCATTGAAATTTATGCCATCTAAAGTTATTAGTGCTTCATTTTCTGCTACTTCATGTTCTCCTAGATTTTGTAATGTAACATCTATTTTAAATGGATCTACTCCCCCATCAAATATTTTGTTTCCACCAGCTGTAGATTCTATAGCTAATGATGCTGAGACACCTTCTTTGCCACCTATAAAACTTGTAGATGAAACCTTTGGTGAACTTTTACATGCAACTAAGATAAACAGAATTGATAATATGAGAATAAAAATAAGAATTTGCTTTTTCATGCAATCAATGCCTCCTCTTTTATGACTTTTATATTCGGACCTTCAATAGATTGTTTAAAGCGATAACCCATATTTATTGTTATCGGTGCTTGTATGTGATCCTGATCTAATGCTAACTTTGCTGAGCATTTAATAATCTTTTGGTCTTGATTTCTTTGTATTTCTAGTTTATTATTTACTACATTTAAACAAGTTGCAGGTATTAGGTTTATAAAAACTTCAAATTTTATTCTAGCAGATGCTTGATCTGATGAACTTGCAAATGCACCCAGACTAAGTAACTCTCCTGGTTTATTTTTTGATAGTGTGATATCTAATATAACTGTCGCTTCTGTTTCTGATGTAACTGCTGCTCTAGAGACAAGGCTTGTAACTTGCAAGGGAAGATCTGGTTGTTGTACTTGTAGTGTTTGTCTGCTTCCACATCCAGAAGGTATTGATGGAGATTCTGCTCCTTGTCTTTTTACACAAGTAGTTGAACCTGCTGTGGCTTCTACTTCGTATTCAAAATAACCTGTTATTGTTGTTGATATTGGAAGCTCGCTTTGTGGGTTTCTATAGGTATATGGTCCGAAAGATTCTTTAGCTACTGTTGGTATTACTTTATTTTCAATCTCATTAGCTGGTTGAAGTACTATTGATCTACATTGTGTGTCTGTTGGTATGCCCCCAAAGTTATCTGTTAGTTCATCTATTAAACAAAGTTTTCCTTCTACTGTTTTTTCTCCTGTAACATAGTTTGTGGCCTCTAATTTAAATGTTACTGGTTCTCCTTCTAATACACACACATTTCCAGATACTCCTTTGGGGCATGGATCTGCTGGTGCTTCTGTAAATTTTAATGCGACTCCTTTGCCACCAGTACTACTACCACTACCAAAGCCAAATCTCTCACCTAATCCTCCAATTTCAGAACAAGCTGTTAATAACACCATAATTGATGCAAGTAAAATAATAACTCCTTTTTTCATGTCTTATTTAGAATAAATGTCCTTAAAAAAGATTTCTATGTTGCTGCTGTATTAGAAGATGAGACTTCTGATGGCAAGGCCCTTATATCTACCGCCCTTTTCTTTTCTACTTTAAAAGTATATGATGCTTCTGCGCTTATTATATCTGACTGTAGTGTTGCTGGAACTTTTGTAGCTATAAAATTACATGTAAATAATGGTTCTTTGAAAAACTCTATACAATCTCTTTCACTTAAAGCAAGTTCTCTTAATGATCTTTGATCACAATCATGATTTGTTTCTTCTAGCTTAGATGCTAATAATTGGTATTCTTTGTAGCCATTCCCTGTATCCAAAACATATTCAAAATCACATGTAGCTCCTGCACCAAGATTCTGTTCGCTTGCTAATACTACGTCTAAGTCTTGTACTGAAGGAACTTGCACCTTTAAGTAATCTAGTTTTTGCATATTGCCTTCTTCTAAGGTTCTTGATAATTGTGTTAAAAGTAAATATCTAGAACCTGATGTAAATGGTTGTGGAACATCAATCTGCAAACCCAAGTTCATTGGTCCTTTTGTAGCTTTAGATCTTACTTTATTTTTGCTATCTAAAAGAGTATCTTGCACAGAATAAAATTCAAATGGATCTATTCCTCTGCTTTGTAGTGATAGTAATTCATCTCTATTTTCAAACCAAGTACGTAGGTATGCTTTAGTTTTGAAGTTGTAAACAACTATTAATTTTGCTACTTTGCTTGTTACTTGTCTATCTGCTGGTAGCCCACCAGGGAAAGTGCAGCTTGCTATGAATTCTGTTGTTTGGTCTTTGAATATTGTTCCTGTGTTGCCAATTGCCGTAGTTCCTGTTAATTCTGCAGGTATAATTGCATCATTTCTATAATCTTCAAGATTACAATATACTTCTATAGATAAAGGATCCCCTGGGCTTCTTGCTTTAATATTTGCAAGCAATCTTATATCTGAGTTTGGTCTAAAGAAATCTGTAATTGGAGTAAATTTAGTTATTTTTACACCTATATCTTCATATGTTGTTTCAACAGCAGAATCTATTGCGTATGGGTTGTATTTTGATGGATATAAAACAGCATATAATTCTGGAGAATATTTTTTAACTGTTTTTGCTACTGGGCTAAGCCCTTCTTCTGCTGCTACTGTTCCATGTGTAACTGTAGATGCTAATTGGCCTGTTTCTTGCTTTGCAGAAAAGTATCTAACTCCTACAAAGCCTGCCAGTACTAATATTACAACTATTAATATTATAAATAAAACACCTAAATTTTTTCTTAAAAGGCTCCCTATTGGTCTAAAGAAATCACCTATAATTCCAGAACTTGGTTGTGCGGCACTTGCTGCACTTGTTTCAGCCATAATAATCCTCTTTTTATTCTAGTGTAACTTTCAATCCTACTATGTTGAAAGAATTTTGTGGGATAATCTTTACAAAGTTTGTTCCTTCAAGTATATAATCCCTTAAATTTATATCAAAAGTGTTTCTATCTGTTTGCATTATTATTTCATTATTGTTAACAATAATTCTTGCATTTTTTGTTTGACTATTTGCATCTAATAATAAATGCATATCTATTTCTCTTTCACTTGATTTTATATCATTAAATTGTTCCTGATTTAGTGAGAAGAAATATGTTGGTCTTTCACTCTCTCTAGATTCTGTTTCCAGCCTAACTTGATTAAATGAAAAGTCTCCCTTTTCTAACCTAAATGTTAATGTATTTGTGCCTTCTAATATCAAATCTGTATCTATTTCTATTTCATCTTCTGTTGTAATACATCTTATATCTGCTGAGTGGGCCCTCCTATCATTCACGAAAACATCGAAACGAGCAAGATCGCCTTCTGAGATAGGAACATTACATTGTTGTGTATATCTTAATGTTGCCTTGATCATATTATCCTGTTCTGTCTCTGGTACTGTAATTGTTCTTGTTTCTTCATTATTTCTTCTCTCAAATTCTTGTTTTATACTTACATCCTTTAAATTATATTTATTAGTTTTCCAGAAAGCGATACCTGGTGAAGAAACGCTAAGCTCTAATTTATTATCTTCTCTTAAATATGATTTAGCTATTTCTATTATCTTTACGCCTGGTGTTTCTATTTCTTCTGTATAAACTGTATTTCCATTTATCTTAACTCTTAATTCTCCGGAGGTCTCTCCTTCTACTGAGAAGAATAGACTTACTGTTTTTGTTTCATCTAAACCTTCTGTTTTGAATCT
>CAYJQZ010000042.1:0-6904 GCA_964372555.1 Candidatus Woesearchaeota archaeon
AATGCTTTGAAGTCGCCGCATGCTGTAATTTCTTGTTGTGTAGCAAAGCCAGGATTATCTGCCAGATCATCTGCTGTTTTTCCTTTTATTCTTTCATTAATTTCATCTATGTGCTTTTCTGTTGTATCTGTTGCTGATACGATATCATCTGAGTAGTTATCTAAACATTGGTCTATTGTGTCAAAGTCTTCATGTGAAGTTGTTTTTCCTTCTGTTACCTCTCTCTGACATCTTTCTTTGAAGTGGTCTGCTACAGCTCTTCTTGCTATGTTTCTTACACCTGTAAATGAATTCTTAATTGTAAGCACAGCGAATACTCCTAAACATATCTTCTTCATAGTTGAAATAAAATTGTCTAGTTTGGTAATTATTTTATCTAAGTCTGCTATTAATTCTCTTGTAGATTTAATTTGAGATTCAAGTTGATCTGGTGTCCATTTGAATGGTCTTGGGTCAACTGGTACTACAACTCTAAAGCTTGAGGTTGTGAATGCTCTACCTGCACCAGGAATAATTGTAACATATGCTTCATTTTTTGATTCTATTTTTTTAACTTGTACATCTACTTGTACTGCTGCTGTAGTTGGCTGGCCTTGCTGATTTAGTGGTGGAAATTCTGTTTCTAAGGATGTACGTTCATTTATTTTTAATGTTCTTATTTCAGATACTGGCTGGTAAGTGTCTGGTTTGTTTTGTTGTTTTACTACTTTGAATAATTGAACTGTAATTGATGTTGGATTTATTGTTTTGACACGCCATACATAATCTGCAGGATCACTTCTATATTTTACAGTGCCATTAGTACCTACAGGAATTATCTCATCTTTCTTTAAGGTTTTATCTTCTTCTATAACATTGAATATTCTTACTGCAAATGATTGTTGTTCTTCTTTTTCTCTTATTACTCTCCCCAGTGTTAATGACAATGCTTCGTCATCTAAAAATGCACTTCCTGTTATACTGCCAAGATTGTTTAATGCGGAACTTGCAGTTCCAACTTGTGAAGCATAATAAAGTGCTAGGTCATTCATATCCTGCTTAAATATAGAACATTTAACTGGATCTACTATGTTGCCTGATGGATCTAGTCTACAAGGCTTAAAATCAATTAAATAATCTGAGTATAATTGAACTAGATCTGTTTTAGCTTGGGTTGCTTGTGGCGATGATGGATGTTTATCAATTAATCCAATGTATAAATTTGCTGCCTTGCAACCAACATCATTTGGATCTACGTCTTGATTTTGGTTTACACAATATTTATCATTAATTGTTCTGGCAGTTGCATCACTTATTACTTGATAATTATATTGGAATCTATTGCCATTTACTTCTATTACCTCACTTACAATTGTTTTTCTTTCACCTGAATACTGATTCCTCAATTCTATTTTGTGCAACTCTACTGTTGGATTTTGTCCATTGTTTATTGCTGCGCTAAGCTGGCTATTTTGATCTGCATTTAGATTGAATCTTTGTGCCATTGCTGCTAAATTACTTGAAGTTATCTGATCTTTTGTAGTTTTAGATATTGATTCAAGAATCCAATTTGATCCTGCTGATATTCTGTTTCTTACTGCAATTTTTCTTGTTACTTTTCTGCCATTAGCTTCAAGTTCTATTTCTGCTTTGTCTGCAGGTGTAGATATATCTTCAAGCTTAATTTGGAATAAATCATTTAGTGGATTGCCTGTATAACCAAATGATATTGGGGAAGATGTTTCTCCTTTTCTAAGTGTTAGTGCTATATTTCTTTGTACGCCTGTTGTTGAAGGAGATGTTGATGGTGTATGTATTGGTATTGGATAAAAGTTTCTGTTATAAATTTGAAGTGTTGCTCTATCTCCATCTATTCTTGTTGCTCTTATATATCCTTTTTTAGAAAAGAATGAATAGTCATCTTTAACTTTTAGGAATTCGTCTTCTTCTGGGAATTGTTTTAAGACAAGATCTTGCTGAGATATTCCAAACAATGAACTATCCTGAAGTTTTAGATATATTTTTGCATTCATATCTACAATTACTTCGTTATTTGGTGGTGTTTGATTTTCACCATCTATTTTTCTTAGTGTAACTATTAATTGACCAAGATTATCTAATGAGTATTGGTTTCTGGATGGACGAATGTATCTAACATCTCTTACATAATTTTGATAATCTGAGGAAATATTTGGCTGAATTTCTATGAAATCTATTGGGGGAACATTCATAATGCCTGATAGTGGATCTCTTGCACTTGGATCATCTGTAAATGGAGAAAGTAATGAGCCAACAGTTGTGCCTTTAAGATATGCAAATATTGGAGCATCTTGCTGTTCAAGTAGCGATGCTCTTACCTGCCTTGGTTCATAGTCTGCTACATTGATTATTATTGCTTCACCTAGATATTGTTCTGTTGGCGTAGAAGTAACTCCTTGAGGAAGTGGCTGAGGACTTAAACTTGAAGCTGCATTACCTACATTTGCTTGGGCTACTACAATTGGTAAACTAACTATTAAAAATATGCAGAAAAGTGATATAAAATAATTTAATTTTTTCATGCTATTGTTGGCTCCCTAAATAATGGATGATCTTTATTTGTTTCTAATTGTATTTGTATCTTTTGTAGGTCTTCAAAACTTCCTGGTATTGCTGAAGATAATACATATAAATTAAGAGGAGCATCTTTTGCTAGTTCCTCTCTTGTAAATTCATGTTCAAAGCCTGTTGCTCCCCCTGTTAAAACAATTTCAAATTCCATTGGTTCTATATCTGTTGTTTTACAAACTTGGTTTTTATTAAATAAACCAAATAGCCCTAGGTCTCTTGTATCAACGCATGTCTCTAGAGTTTCTCCAGGTATTGTTATTGTGTAAGTGCTACTATTTCTTAATAGATATGAATTTATTATATAATTGCCTGGCAATAATTGGATTATATTTTCTTCACTAGAATAAATATAATTTGTTTGGTATGTTGTATCTGTATTTATGAATTGGAAGCTTATCTGTTCAGTATCATATGGTTCTCTTGTAGCTCCTGTGGATTTATCTATAACAAATAATTTTACTTCTTTTGTGGATATTGGTTCTAGTTTGACTATAACTGTTGGTAGTGCATTTTTTTCGTTTGATGAGTATATTGTTTTTTCTACTTGTTTGAAACCCTCTTTTGTACCTTCAATTATTCCGTTATAGCATAGAGGAACTACTGCATTTAGAGCTGATTGTCCTTCTGAAGTCAAAGACGAAGTTCCTAAATCACAAGATGCTGGGAAGCATTTGAAGTTAAGGCTTACATTACTTAATGGGATTAGTCCTCCTGTTGATGTTACTGCTGTTGTTACTATTGAAACTGGCTTTTGTGGATATTGACATATAGGAGAAGTTGTATCTGGAAGATCTAGAATTTCTATTCTATTTTGTCTTGGTTCATTATTATCTATTATTACTTGTGTTGCAAATTGGAATGTTAATCCGTTGCTATCTCTTAATGAAATTAAAACTGGATATTTTATATCGTAAACAAATCTATGTGTGTTTAAACAGAAAAATGAAGATGCAATTACTCCAACTGGGCCTGCTGCTTTTTTAATTATATTATCACTCCTTAAAATATTTCCTTCAGATGGTGTTACTTCTACTAATGTTGGCCAATTTGGTATGTACATTAAATTTGCTGTTACAGTTCTATCTGTATCTTCCAGTGCATCAAATTCTAAATATTTGAATTTATCATCTTGTAGTTCATAATTTGTACCTTTAATGTGCATTGCTGCTACATTTTCATAGATAATCTCTTTTAGTTTGGTTTCTACTTCATCTTTTCTCCATATTTTTTCTGTACATGATAAGTCTGTACCTGAGAATGGAACTTCTGGATCATATGCTACTAACATATCTATTGTTTTATTTTCCAAGAAGAATTCTTTGTTTTCTGTCTCTACTATTTCTTTAGCCATTTGATATAATTTTCCTAAATTAGAATCAACATCTGCATGGTGTTCTGATAAAGTAAAGTTTGTGTCTAGTATTTTAATATTTATTGGAAATTCTACTGTTGTTGAAACTTTATTATCACTTAGTTCTACTGTTGTTTCTGGGATAGCATTTGCTGATATTAAGAAACCTTGTTCTTGGAATTTTGTTAGGTTATTCACACAAATAGCAAAATTTTCTGTTAAGTATTCTGAGATTCCGTTTTCTATATTTTGTTCTGTTGGTATATTTAATTCTTGTATGCCATTTCCTCTTTCTCTAAACCAAACTGCTGTTTTAAGGTCTGAACCTTCTAAAATTTCTAGACTAGGACCTAAAGGAGTGAATGGGGTGCTTGGTATTGGGTCTTGTGGAAGATTAAGATAACCTCCTTGCAAGGCCACTCTGTCAACTGCCTCCTTTGTTACTTGGGTAACACAACTATCTAAAAAATCTTGTATTGGTTTTACTTGCTGAGGTATTGCTCTACGCTCACCCGATATCCTTCCGAATAGATCATCCAAAAGGCTTGTTTTAACAGCTAAAATGCCTATTACAACAATAAGAAGAACCAAACCTATTATAATAAAAGCAGCAGCCTGACCCCTTTTTCTCATGGATTTAAGTTAATTTTATTGGTATATAAAATTAGCGTATTTATTGAGAATTTGTGTAGTAAAGCTTTTATAAGGATTATTTATCCACAAAGACATGGTAAAGAAGATACATGGAAGAAGAAGACGTTATATCCCTAAGGGAAATGAAAGAGGAAGGAAAGGCAGGTTTAAAACTTTTTTAACAGAAGAAGCTGCTAAAAAGCATGCTGAATCTCTTGGTTTAAAGAAATATAGGGTTTATAGAAGCAACTACGGATTAGGTAAAAAGTTTAAGATAGTTCTTGAGAAATGAAAAGAATAGAAGGTATACTAAGAAGAAATCCTGAACTAAATGAGTAGAGAAAACTCCTAAAATCTTTACTTTTTTTATCTTTTAGGTTAGATGGTAAATGGTCCCGGCAAGAGTCGAACTTGCGACATCCACCATTTTGATATTTTATCGTCAAGGTGGCGTCATAACCGCTAGACCACGGGCCCTTAGAATATCTGCAATATAAAACAAATAAAAGCTTTGCTATAAAGAAAATCTTGTTTGTAATTTCTTGCTATAAGCCAATGGGTCTCTTTCTGTAACTAGTTTTATTACATTTATGTATGGCTTATGTTCTTCGTAAATTTTATTAAATATTTTATCTCCTTTCTCCGTTAATGATAAACTCTTATTTTCATATTTAATTAATTTATTTTTCTCCAATAGTTCTAGATTTTTATATAATGCTCTGGGTTGTTTTTCAACTATGCCTGCTTTTTTAACAATATCAATAAATAATGCTTTAGAAATAGAAACTGTTAGATTTTTATATTCTAGCTTCTTATTTGCTTCTTTATACCAAAATCCTAAGCTAAATAGAATGAACTTGTGGGTTGGTGTTAGTTGCATATAATATTAGAGTTAATCTAAAAGATAAAGTTAACTATTTACTATCTAAAGTATAATTAATTATTGTTATGCAATCTGCAGCCAAATAGGCCTTTTTTCCTAAAGAAATCTTTTTACCATATCTTAAAATAAAACTTTCGTCTTTTTTAGGCAAACCAACTTGATCTCCTATTACGAAAACTGAATTTTCTTTGAATTTAATTTTATTTATATTCTCCCCTTTTTCTTCTAAAACGTAGATGTCATTCTCTTTTGTTAATTCTTTAATTACTTCTTGTATACTTTTATTTTGTAATTCAAATCCTGAATGTTGTTTACCAGATAAAATAGATTTAAGGATTTGCCCCCAGGTTTCTTCATCGCAACGAACATCATGAATTTTACCCCCATCTACTTTTATATACTTTGGAGGATTTGGTGGGCCAGTTAATATAATATGAAAGAAAACGTTTTTTCTTAGTGCATGAGACAGAAATAATGTTGAAGTTAAACCATGTGCAACAATATCTAATCTTCCTGCATCTCTTAAATTTTTGAAGTTACCAGAAGTATGTCCTCCTCTTAAATATAAGATAAAATGTCTCATTGTAAAATAATAAAGCCACCGGAGGGAGTTGAACCCCCAACCTGCTGATCACTTTAAGATCATTTGCCGAAGCATCAGATGATCAGCATACAAGTCAGCTGCTCTGCCAATGCTCTTATTTGAGTTAATCAAATAATTTGAGCCACGGTGGCTTAAGTAAGGGTCTTTTAGAGAAGTTTAAAAAAGTTTCTAGTCTTGTAAAATCGCACTTTTTATTATACAATTAACTAGAGGTGAAACCTTCTTAGCATTATTTTTGATGTCTTTTTGAAGATTATTATTTATTACATCATTGAGTACTTGCTGACCATTATTATTTTTACAGTATTGAGTTAAAAATTCTCTTGTTGTCTTTCTTAATTGTTTTAATGTTGTTTTATAAGTCAATGCTCTTGTTATCAATATTGGCTTTATTGTTACTTTTTTATTATCCTTTGTTTGATATATCAATGAATCATCTAATTTATTCTTGGCTTTTTTTGTAATTCTTTTAAGTTGTGCTACTTGTATATGATACATAAACAATTGTGTGAAGGCTTGATTATTTTTTACATCATTTATTCTAAAATAAACGTTAAAATTCTGCCTTTTAGGGTCTCTTACAAGCATCATCAGATTAACTTCAACTACTCTACCTAAGGCTTGTTCTGACTCTTCAACATAGGTTTCTCCTATTTCTTGATTATTAAATTCTTTACCAGCAAAGATAGGTATCCATTTCTTTTTCTTTTTCTTTAGCTCTTGCTGTGTTGTGGTTTTTGTTACCATTTTGGTTTGTGACTTAGAAAAGCTTTAATAAAACTTTCTATTGACATACCTCTTCAATTCTTATGATTTCTAAGTGATCTAGAACTAACTCTATTAG
>CAYJQZ010000043.1:0-6806 GCA_964372555.1 Candidatus Woesearchaeota archaeon
TTGCATTTACAATTACCTTAATTGTATTTACTGGTGCGTTATTTTTACTGAAAGTTAATATTATTTCTTTTTTACCTGCTTTCTTTATTTGCAACATTGCTGCTGGTTGTGAAGGATTTCTGTTGTATGCAAATGTATCATTTTGTACTTTGTTTCCAGTGATATCTACTGTATAATTTGTTATCTGGTCGTTCTTGACTTCTGCTATGAAGTAATAAGTTTCATTTACGTTTAGATTTACTGTGAAATCTTTATTATCACTTCCTTTTAATTGGCTGTTTTGGTCAGTTACGTGAGCATAGAATTCTGGTTGTACTGGCGCACCAACTATTTCCATTATGAAATAATCTGCTAGTGGTCTTCCAGTTCCTGGTATTTGATAAAAGTTTCCAGTACCCACACCAGCAGCTAGTGCATTTTGTGATGGATTTTCTACAGCAGCACAAATTACTGTGTAAATTCCAGGAGCAAGAGCTAGTTGTCCTTGACCGACAGTTAGTGAAAATCTGTTTCCTCCCCTTATTATTGTAGCTCTTCCTAATACACTTTGATCAATATTTGTTAAAGTTCCAGAAACATACAACCATAGTGCGTCTGCTACTGTTGGAGGCATAGTTGGTTGTATTACATATTCAAAATTATGTGTTTGACCAGTAGTAGACCTTAAGTTTCTTGTGCCAGTAGATGTATTAACTGGGTGTGTAATCATGAGCTGTGGAGCAATACCAACTACAGTTATGAAATCTTGAGCTGACGCTTGAGATGTTGGATTATCTAAGTCTTGCACTACTAATCTTATATCTAATCTACCTAGAACATCTGGTGGTATTGTGAATTGAATAACAGTATTATGATCACTTAATTCTGTGCCATTTATGTACCAACTACAATGGAATCTACCTTGTGCTCTAGCCCAACCAAATCTTCTTCCTAATCTACTTCTGTGTAAATTTGCAACTAAAGATATTTGCTGATTTGGTCTATAAGGAGCATTTCCAATTACACTTATATTTGCATATAATCTTGGTGCTCTTGGCTCCCTTGGGCCTGGCTCTGCTGCTCTCGCAACTCTTTCACCAATTGCTCTGCCTATGCCAGTTCCTCCTCCTCCACCACCAAATAAACCACTTAGTTTCATGATTGCAGATAATATGCCTAGGAGTATTAGCGTTATTAGTATCCATGCCAGAATAGGATTGCTAAATATAAAATCTAAGATAGGACTGAATGCTGCAGGAAATAGAAGCGCACCAATAAATAGTGCAAGAAGAATAAATAATATTATTGTTCCGAATGTGAAAGGGTCTTTTTCATCTCCTCTAGCTATTTTGTAGCCTAGCATTATTATTAAAAATATTACAATTAACAACCATAAAGGCCCGAAGTGGAATAATAAACCATCTGACCAACCAGCATAGTAACGTCCAAATACAATTAGACTAAATGCACCAAATAAACCAATACCCAAATACAATCCTTTTAATCCTGGATGTTCTTCTTCGCCTTCTTTTCCATAGATTCTTCCAAATACAAGTCTAGAGATACTTGCAATTATTAAGAAGAAAATTATGAAATCAATCCATGTATGCCAGGTTTGATATAATGTGGCTAGATCTGTTGGAGAATAAAGTGCACCATACAGGCCCTCTAATAGTGCAAAAACAGATGGAATGAGAGTCATTAAGAATAAAGTACCAAATAGTAGAAAACCAACCCTTTTTCTATTTTGCATTATAAAAACATTACCAAAATCATTATATAAAGCTTACTATATTTTGTTTTTTATGAAATGTGTAAAGGCTGAGCTAAAACTGGCTGAAAAGGTTAAAACTAAGCTTTTGAATTTAGGAATTTTTAGTAAGGATTATGATGCTACAAGAGATAATAATTATGTATATTTTCCAGTTACTAAAGCAGTTAAGGATTTTATTATAGTTGAGAGAAGGTTAGTTAAGAAGAAACAAAAACTAAGTTTTAGAGATTTGTTAAAGAAAAGTTTAAGTGAGAAAGAGCTAGATCTTATAAGCAAATCTTATGATGTTGTTGGGAATATTGCAATTTTAGAAATTGATGATGAATTATTTAAAAAAAAGAAATTAATTGCAGAGGCATTACTTAAGTCTAATAAAAACGTTAGAACTGTTGTTAGAAAGGTTGGTGGGCACGAGGGAGAGTATAGAATCCAGGATTATGAGTATTTGGCAGGCCTCAAGAAATTTGAAATCGTATATAAAGAAAATAGTATTTTAATTAAATTAGATATTAGAAAGGCATTTTTTTCACCCAGATTAAGCAATGAAAGAATGAGAATTACTAAATTAATAAAAGATGAAGAAAGAGTTTTAGTTATGTTTTCTGGTGTTAGCCCTTATGAATTAAATATTGCTAAAAATAGTAATGCTAGAGAGATCTATGGTGTTGAAATTAATAAAGATGCTTGTAAATATGCTGAAGAGAGTGTTAAGTTAAATTCTTTTAATAAAATTAATTTATTTTGTGGTGATGTTAGAAAAATTTTACCTAAATTAAATAAAAAGTTTGATAGGATTGTTATGCCTTTGCCTAAAAATAGTAAAGATTTTTTGGATTTAGCTTTGAAATATTTAAACAAAAAAGGAATTATTCATTTTTATTGTTTTTCTGAGGAGAATAAGATTCAAGAGACAATAGCCTTTCTTAAAAGTAAGTGTAAATGTAAGGTATTAAATATAGTAAAATGTGGGCAGAAGAGCCCTAGAATAAGCCGTTTCTGTGTAGATTTTCAGGTTTTATAGGCTTATAGAAAGGTTTATATATTAGTTACTATTAAGTGGTAATAATATAAGGTGTTAAAAATGTCATTACATGATACATGGATACAAATGTCTCCGCAAGCTAGAAGGAGATGGAAGACTGGTGGTCTTGTAGCTTTAGTTATTGGTGGTGTTTTAGCTATTGGAATGTGTGCTCCTAAACCAAGTTGTGGTGGTTGTGGCGGCTGTAGTACAGACAGACAAGAAGCACCTAGAAATGGTCAGATTCTTTATGAAACTAGAGATGGTGCAATTCAGAATGTTGGTGGGGCTGAGACTTATAGACCGAGATTGCCAAATGGTCAACTTGGCGGAGTTTATGGCTTCCCTAGAGAGCCTTATTTACCACATAGAGATGTTGGCGGTTATTACACAAGGCCACATGTTGATAGAGCAGATCCGAGTGCTGTTATTACAGTAACTGATGCAAATACTGGAAGATCAAGAGTTGTTTCTCAACCAGGAAATCCTATAAGACCACAATAAACAATAGGTTTTTAATTTTTGTTTTCTATTCATACTATTGCGTTATGATGAGGTGAACACCCGAAGACGAAAGGATGATTGATGGAAGTAGCTTCTGAACGCATTCAATAAATTTATATAATTGGTTCTGGGTTTAATTATTAATGATAAAAAAGAGAGGAAAGAAAAATAAATTAGATCTAATTCTTGAACTTGAAAGAAGACATTTTAAAGAAACAAAGAAAGAAGAACGCAAGTTAAAAGAAGTTGATGAAGAAGAACATGAATTAGTTTCTTTAGAGAAAAAAGAAATTGCTGAATTGGATGAATTAAAAAGGCTAGAAGAACAAATTAAACAACAAGTTGGTGAGCATCCTTTAAGAAAAATAACTTATAAAGATGTTGGTAAATCTATGATTGGTGCTTTTGTTGGAATAGTTAGTCATTTTACTGTTTTAGAAGGTGTTTATTTTGCTGAGACTGTTTCTTTAACTAGAGCAAATTTCTTTTTATTTATTTCTTTTTTAGTTGGTGTGGTAATGATTTATTATACTGGATTTAGGAAAGTGAAAGATACGAGATTGTTTGCTCTTTTGCCTTTTAGATTATTTTTAGTTTATGCTGTTACTATAATTTCTATATTGATTGCTTTGCTTGTTTTCGGTTCTGGGCATTTTGAACAAGAGCTAGTTTATAGACAAGTTGCTGTATTAAGTTTGCCTGCAATAATTGGTGCTTGTGCTGCAGATTTGATTGGTGGTGATTAGATGAGTAGTAGAAACCTATCTGCAAGAGATGTTGCAAAGAGAGAAACTGTTAGTATAAAAGGACAGTTATTGCTCTCTTGGAATTTTTTTGTGAGAAATTTAACAGATCTTTCTCTTACAATACTTACAGTTAGAGAAGTAGAACCAGATAACCTAGTTAGCCTAAAAAATTTAGAGCAAGGCATACATAGAACGTATAGTCTTTTGTCTAAACATTTAGTTGGTGATATGACAAAAAAAGTATTTATTGTGAGACAATACCAAATAGCTTTACAGCTTTTTAGCATACTAAAGGCTTACAATGACAGAATAGATAGAGGAGAATTAGCTAGTTTAACTTATTCATTAAGAGATGTAACAAAACACAGCAGGACATTAAATTAAATTCCCAATTCTGCAGCTGCTTTTCCCTTTGCTTTTAGTGCTGTTGGTGCTTCGCCACCGTGCCATGTAAATCTTGGTCTTATTTGTAATGGATAAATTCTTTCTGAGTTGTCGTCTAGAATTATTGCAGATCCACTTTTTTTTGGTAGAAGGTTAAAATATTTTTGTATTGCTCCAGGAAGATAACTTTGCATCATACTATTGAGTGCTTCAATATCTCTTTTTGCAGTTATTCTGTGACTTAGTACGATATCTGTTTGTGTTATTACATCTTTGTGAATTTCTCCAGGTTGTTGTGTTGCTAAAATTAAACTTATTCCTGGTTGTCTTCCCTCTCTTAATATTGTAACTAGTGCTTCTGTTGCTGCTGTTATTCCGTCTTTTGGCAAGAAACTATGTGCTTCATCGATTAATATCCAAACTAAAGGAAGTTCTTCTCCTGTTTTCTCTATTGTTGTTTGGAAATATGAATGCCCTCTTTTTACATCTTCCATTTCTTCCTTTTTTCTAGCTACAACTCTTTCTTCCATAAGCTTTTTACAAATTATTCCTGTAACTAATGTTTTTATATTCCATTCTTTGTATGCACTAATATCTAGAACAGAAACTTTACCACCAGTTACAATTTCTTTTAGTGGCGTGCTTTTTTCACTGAAGATTCCCCATGCATTTGCTGCTAAAAATCTATTGATTGTTGATAATTTTGTTTTTTCATCTAATTTTTTATTATCATCGAGTGCTTTTATTATATCGCTTACTGAATAATTTAGTTTTTCGTCTTTTAATTTCGCTATTGTAGATTCTATCGCTACCCCTATTTGGTCTGTTATTGAAATGTCAAATGAGTTACACCAATCTATGGCACTTAATTCTAAAGGATTAATTGTAAATGGAAAATCTGTTGGAATTCCTTTTTCTTTGTATTCTTTGAAATAGCCTATAGGGGTGTAAATGTTGATATCTAAGGGTTTTTTGGGAAGGCTCCACTCATCTAATAAATCTTCATCTTTTAAATTTGGAAATCGCATTGTCCAAAATATTCCCATTGTATCTATCATCAATACTGCAATTTTGTTTTTTACTTCTGGAGGAAGGTGCGCCATTTCTTCTGCGACGACGCCAAGCGAATACGACTTTCCACTACCTCTTTTACCGGAAACTAAAACAACATGTGTTCTTGCCACATCTAAATAAATTTTATTTGATAAAGAAGTTGTTTGTCCCATTCTAACGTAATGTTTGCCTAAAAATACTGCTCCTTGTATACCAAGGGCTTTTTTTTCAGTATCAGATCTTCCAACAACTATTTCGTACATTTTATCCTCTTTTTATTCTATTGAATATATTATCTTTTGTTTAAAATACTTGTCTTTCTTAATAAACTTTATATAGTTAATATAAGTTGGATATCTGTGGTAAATAAATCAAAGTTAAAAAGAGAACATAAGTTAATAATTCTTGGTGTTGCTGCAGTTGTTGTTATTGTTTTAGTTATTTTATTATTTATGCAACTTTTTAGCAAGCAGGCTGAAGTTGGAGATACTGTTACTGTTGATTATATTGGTTATTATGAAAATGGTACTATTTTTGATACAAATATAGAAAGTGTTGGTTTGCAAACTGGAATGGGAAAGCCGGCATATGAACAGTTTACTTTTATAATTGGTGAAGGGCAAGTAATACCTGGTTTTGAGGAAGCAATTGTTGGTATGAGTGTTGGTGATAGAAAGAACTTTACTGTTTTGCCTGAGAAGGGATATGGTTTAATTAATGAGGAAAAAATTTTAAGAGACAATACTAGAGAATTAGAAATACAGAGATATTCTTCTATAAGCGTTTCTTCTTATGTAAATTTCTTTAATAAAAGACCTGTTGTTGGGGATATTTTTCAGGTTCAGGATTTTTCTTGGAACTTAAAAATTGTTGATGTTAATGATACAGATGTTAAAGTAGAGAATATGCTTAGCAGAGGACAAACTATTGATGTTGAAGGAACACAATGGAATGCTATAGTCACAAGGATTACTACGGATATAATTATTTTTAAACAGAACCCTAAATTAGGTGATAAATTTATTTATAGAACGCCGGTTGGTACTTTGGCTGGTGTAGTTATAAGTGTTAATAACACCAGCTTTGATGTTGATACAAACCCCCTTTTGGCTGGGAAGACATTGGTGTTTGATGTGGAAATTAAAGATATTAAGAAGGCTGAGTAATTATTTTTATAAATTCTATTTCTTCTTCATCTAGTTTTAATTGTTTGGCTATTGAATTATTTTTTAATATGTTTTTATAGTAATTAAAATTTTTTATAATTTATTTTTTTGAAGTGTGTGTGGCACCAGCTATTTTTTCAGCTATGGCTTTTTTCTTTCCATTTTTCATATTATATTGC
>CAYJQZ010000044.1:0-6806 GCA_964372555.1 Candidatus Woesearchaeota archaeon
CAACCAAGGGAGGAAATGCCATAAGTTATACCAAATAAATAAAGCCCAGGCCTTTTACTTTTACTAATTTTATCAAAGGTCCAGGTTCTACTGTAATATCATTTCCAGTATAAAGCTCACCATCTAAAGTAAATCCAGCATCATTTCCCTTTATTCTTACTTCATAAGCATCAGGATTATAATCTACGCCACGTACTTTCCTTCCTGCAAATAAGAATGGCAAAGCTAACACTAGCCTGCCCCTGCTAAGGGAAGTGTGTGCCTCATAGAAACAACTACCAAGATCTTCTTTACCTGCTGGTAAATCATCCATAAAATTAAACGGCCTAATACCAATTATACTTGGTTTGAAACCGCAGGCTAAAACAGCCATATATCCTTGCCTTCTTTCTCTGTCATTAATAGCCAAGATTGCATCATCTGGTTTGATCAGGTAATCACCAAATTCACCATCTAAAATCCCTCTTGTTATCATACTGACAGCCTTACCAATGCTTTTTTTACCACTCCCTTTGTCTTCATAATATTTCATAAATCTGTAAACTGCACCAGCAGCAAATATTGCTCCAAAATAAACATGTTCATCACAACTAACAGTCAAAGTTCTAACACTAGAAGTACTTAATTCACACCAAGAACTCTCAGCTAATTTTTCTATAGTTTGAGTAACATTCCCATAATTTGGGCTAACTTTGCTAAGTACATTTGCAGTTCCGCCAGGCAGGACCAAAAATCTAGGCAAAGCTAAATTATCAATAGGTATCTGTCTTTCATTTCTTAGTTTTCTTATATAAGAATTAAAAACAAAATGAAAGGTGCCATCCCCTCCATTTATTACTATAACTTCTGTACCCTTCTTCTCAAACTGATCAATTGCCGCGTCTAGTTCAGCAGCTGTTTCAGGCTCAGCAAACACTCCGCCACTCCCAACAACTATATCTTCTAGCCCACGAACGTCAGCTAAACCCTTCTTATTGGCTGCAGCCTTACTATTATGCACAAATCCAATTCTTACCATTATTCTATTCTTTTATATTTATTTTAAAATTTTTATATACTACAAACATAACAACCAAAAACAATTTAAGTATAACACATAGTAAATAAACATGGCAAAAAAGGGCTTAATTCTGATTAATTTTAAGGATTATAAAGAAGCAATAGGTAAAAATGCAATTAAATTAGCCAAGAAACTAGATCATGAAAATGTATGGTTGATAGTTAATTCTGTAGATCTTAAAGAGGTTATAAAGTCTATAAGAAAATCTAAGGTTTTAGTTGAGCATGCAGATCCTGTTGAAACAGGGGCATTTACTGGTGCGGTTAGTTTTCCATAAGTTAAAGCAGCAAAAGCTTATGGATTTTTATTAAACCATTCAGAAAAAAGAATGAAATTTGAAGATGTTAAAAAAGGAATTTTTTTAGCAAGAAAATACAAACTAAAAGTAGTTGTCTCTAGCAACAATCTCAAAGAAGCAGAAAAGCTTTCTAAACTAAAACCAGATTATGTAGCAATAGAACCACCAGAACTAATATCTGGAAAAGTTAGTGTAAGTAAAGCTAAACCACAGCTAATAAAAAATGCAGCTAAAAAAATAAAAAATCTATTAGTTGGTGCAGGTATTCACAACACTTTAGATGTTAAAAAATCAATGGAATATGGAGCTAAAGGAATCTTGGTTTCTTCTGCTGTTGTTCTATCTAAAAATCCTAAAAAAATTCTGAATGCCTTAATTAAAGGGACTTAAAGATTTTTATATTTTCTGAAAATCTTTCAGTTTTTTCTAGAAAACAAATATAAAGATTGTATTATTATAGAATAAAAGTGATAAGCCATGTTTAATATATTTAAAACCATAGATAAAACTGGGCGAATTATATATCTAACTAAAGACCGCTGGAGCCACATAATTAAAGAGCATCCAGAAGTTAATAATTACATTATTTATTTTGCAGAAATTTTAAAACAACCAACAAAAATTACAAGTCTTGATTGCAATAATCAAATTAAATATTACTACAAATACTTCAAAGATAAAAAATCAAAGCCAAGACATTTATTAATTATAGTTAAATATTTAAATGGAAAAGGCTTTATACTTTATAATTACAGCCTACTTTAAGAGGTACATAAAATGAAAGGACCAATGAAAATTTATTATGATAAAGAAGGAGATTTTTTAGAAATATCTATAGGAGAACCAACTAAGTGTTATGCTACAGAAATAAAACCCGGTGTTTTTTTAAGAAAGGATGAAAAAACAGAAGAGATAAAGAGTATAGGTATTTTAGGCCTTAAGAAGAGATCTAAAAATCTAAAAGATATCAAACTAGATTTACCAATAGAACTTAGCATTAGTGTGTAATCCTAAGCCTTTTAAGGGATTAAAGTAAATTATATAAACTCCAAAACAACATTTCTAGAATATAAAAGAGGTAGTAAATGACTAAGCCAGATATACTTTTTGAAGCATCCTGGGAGGTATGTAATAAAGTAGGGGGCATATACACGGTTCTAATTTCAAAAGCACTTTTAATGATGCAAAATTATGGAGAAAACTATTTTTTAGTCGGTCCTTATTTTCAAGACAAGGTAAAGTTCGAGTTTGAAGAAGAAAACACACCACAACAACTAAAAGAAGTATTTGATGAACTAAAAGACCAAGGAATGGTCTGTTATTACGGAAGATGGATAAGGGTAAAGGGCAAACCACAAGTAATTTTAATAGATTTTCAAGGATTTGTGCCGCAAAAAAATAAAATAAAATCAGATTTATGGGACAATTTCAAAGTTGATTCTCTTTTCTCTAAATGGGATTTTGAAGAGCCAATAATTTGGGCAACAGCAGTTGGAAAATTAGTAGAATTATATCAAAACAAAAATAGAGCAAGCACAGTTCTGCATTCTCATGAATGGCTGGCTGGTGCAGCTTTGCTTTACTTAAAACAAAATAAAGCAAGAGTAGCAACAGTATTTACAACGCATGCAACAATGCTTGGTAGAACCTTATCTGCTGTGAGTTATGATCTATATAATAATTTAGAAAATATAAATGCAGATGAAGAGGCAAGAAGACACAATGTAATAGATAAGCACTCAACAGAAAAAGCATGTGCAAATAGTGCAGATGTATTCACAACAGTATCAGAAATTACAGCATTAGAAGCTGAACATTTATTAGGTAAAAAACCAGAAGTGCTTCTACTAAATGGGTTGGATGTCGATCAATTCCCCTCATTTGAAGAAACATCAATATTACATCAAAAAAACAGAGAAACAATAAGAGAATTTGTAGCTTACTACTTCTTTCCTTATTATCATTTTGATCTAGAACAAACATTAATTTTCTTTATAGTCGGTAGATATGAATTCAAGAATAAAGGCATAGATATCTTCATAAGAGCACTAGCAGATTTAAACAGAAAAATGAAAGAAGAAAACTCAAAAAAAACAGTTATTGTATTTTTCTGGATACCAACACAAGCGGAAACTGCGAAACAAACATTAGCTCAAAACAAACAAAACTACCACCAAATAAAACATTTTATAGAAGAAAATTCTAGAAGATTCCAAAATAGATTAATTGAAAATCTATTGCAAATGGAAGATGTAAAAGGTTTGGGGGAAGAAGAATTCCACATTCATAATATTTTAGGAGAAGAGTTTATAGAAGAAGTTAGAGCATTAAGACTCAACTTTAAAAAAGAGGGAAATCCTTCATTATTAACACACAACATTACAAATGAAAACAATGATATTATCATTAGATCGTTGTTAGAACATGGACTAAATAATTCTAAAGAAACAAAAGTAAAAATAATATTTTATCCAGTGTATTTAACAGGAATAGACGGCCTTTTAGACATACCATATTATGATGCAATCTCTGGATGTCATTTAGGATTATTTCCAAGTTATTATGAGCCTTGGGGCTATACTCCTTTAGAAAGTGCTGCTTGGGGTGTTCCATCACTAACAACAGACCTGGGGGGTTTCGGTAGATTTTTAATAAATCAAAATAAATCAGATGAAGGGGTTTTCGTGCTAAAAAGATTCAAAAGAAATGAAGATGAAGTAGTTGCAGATTTCTCAGAAATAATGAATAGATTTGTGAGATTAAATAGAAAAGGTAGAGTTGATCAAAAATTAATTGCAAAAGAAATTTCTAATTTAGCAGACTGGAAAGTTTTCATAAAAAACTATATAAACGCGCATGAACTGGCCGTTAGTAAGGTGTATTAAATGGAATTAAAAAAAGTTGCTTTAACAATTGGAATAGCAGTTTTATTTGCTTTGTTTGTAGGCTTCTTTGTTGATGCTCTTTATGAATCACCCAAGTATGAAGATTATTGTGACCAAGCTTACTATGCTCGCCCGCACTTAGTAGAACCAAGTTCATTAAATTGTACTGTAATTTACAATGAAACAGAATTTAATAGATGCTATAAAGATAGTGGCGAAATAAGATATAATTTTGATGAAAGGGGATGCGAAACAGATTATTACTGCGAATATTGTGGTAAAGAATTTAATACTGAAAATACAAAATACAATAAAAATATTTTTTATATATGCGCAATAATTGGTATACTAGCAATACTTGCAGGTCTATACTTACCTAAAGATATAGATGCTATTGCTTCTGGTTTGATATTTGGTGGCATAATGGTTTTAATATATGGAACAGCAAGGGCGTTTACTGATTTTGGTAAATGGATGAGAGTCATTATTCTTGGTGTAGAACTTATTTTACTTATTTGGGTAGGATACAAAAAAGTAAGAGACAAAAAAGAGGAAAATGGCAGAGCTAAGAAAAGACTACATTCTAAATAGATGGGTTATAATAGCTACAGAAAGAGCAAAGCGTCCCCATGAATTTAAAAAAGAAACAATAAAGAAAAAAGAAGGAAGCTGTAATTTCTGTCCAGGTAACGAAAACCTAACACCTGCAGAAATAATGCGCTTCCCGCAAACAGGACCATGGAAAATAAGGGTTTTTCCAAATAAATTTCCAGCAGTAAAATTAGAAGGGACTTATGAAATAAAAACACACAACAAATTCTATACATTTGCAGATGCCTATGGGAATCATGAAGTTATAGTTGAAACTCCTTCATCAAAGAAGCAGCTTTGGGATCTAGATTCAGAGGAAATAAAAGAAATATTAAGTGTTTATGTGGAGCGTATTAATTATCTATCCAAATTACCAGGAATTACATATGTTCAAGTTTTTAAAAATCACGAAGCAGCAGCAGGAACTTCAATTTCTCATTCGCACTCGCAAATAATAGCATATGAAAAAATACCGCACGTAGTTGAAGATGAAATAAAATATTCAAAGCAATATGCAGACGGTGGTTGTTCATACTGTGCAATAATACAAAAAGAAAAAGATTCACATAGAAGATGTTTTGAAAATAATAATTTTATAGCGTTCTGTCCGTACGGTTCAAGATTCCCATTTGAGATCTGGATATTTTCCAAGCAACACATAACAATGCTTAATGAATGTAATTTAGATGATTTGTCTTCAATAATTAAACAAATATTAAAAAAAATAAAAGAATTAAATGCGCCATATAATTTTATGATACATTATAGTCCAACAAAAGAAGATAATTTACACTTCCACATAGAGTTTATTCCAAGATTATCAACATGGGCAGGTTTTGAATATTCAGGAACAATAATAAATTCAATGCCACCAGAAAATGCAGCTAAATTCTACAGGGGAGAAGAATAGATGTCAATATATCATGCATACGATATAAGAGGTGAGTTTCCTAAAGAACTAAACGAGAAAATAACCTATAAAATAGCAAGAGCTTTTGTAATTTTATTAAAACAAAAAACAGTTGTTGTTGGAAGAGATGCAAGAATAAGCTCTAATTCACTACATAAAGCATTTGTAAAAGGGTTAATAGACCAAGGAACAATCGGTATTGATATTGGTTTGTGCACAACACCAATATTATATTTTGGCGTAGCCAATTATAAATATGATTCTGGTATAATGATTACAGCTTCTCATTTGCCGAAACAATTTAATGGAATAAAATTATTTAAAAAAAATTCAGTTCCAATTTCTTATGAGTCTGGTTTAAATAAAATAGAAGCTTTAGTAAAACAAAATAAATTTTCCAAATCAAATAAAGGAAAAATAATAAAGAAAAATATATTAAGAGAATATAAGAAATTTATTCTAAAAAATACTAAGAAGACAAATCTAAAGGTTATTGTTGATGCAGGAAACATGATGGGAGCTATAGACGGAAAAATATTGTCAAAAATAGCAGATATGATTCCAATGTTTTTTAAAATAGATCCAACATTTCCAAATAGAGAACCAGATACATCAAAAGAAGAAAATTTGAATAAATTAAGGTGTGAAGTATTAAAGCATAAAGCAGATTTAGGGATTGCATTTGATGGTGATGCAGATAGAGTTGCATTTATTGATAATAAAGGAAGAATAATACAGCCAGCCATAGTTTCTTCTTTATTGCTTTCTCAAATAGCAAAACCTGATTCAACTATAATACAAGACGTAACTTTAAGCAAGACATTACAAGAGACAGCTAAAAAATATAAAATAAGATTAATAATGTCTAGAGTTGGTCACACTTATGTTTCTCTAGCTATGAGAAAATATAATGCTCTTTTTGGTGTAGAAAGATCAGGTCATTATTTCTTTAAAGAAAATTTTTATATGGATTCTGGTTTGTTAACAGCCGTAAAATTAATACAGTTATTAGATAAATCAAAACAACCAATATCTAATTTAATAAACGAGATACATACCTAT
>CAYJQZ010000045.1:0-5487 GCA_964372555.1 Candidatus Woesearchaeota archaeon
CTTCCGATCTTTTAGCTGTTCAGAGGGAAGAAAGTGGTAGTTTTGTTGTTACTAATGGTTTTGCTCTTTCAAGAGAAAACAATAATCCAATTGAAAATCGTATTGAAATTCCAGGTTCTAGTAGAATATCTGGTTCAGAGGAAGTGGCTGTTTGTGCTTGCGGTCGGCATTTAAATAGTCGTCCTATGTATATTTTAGATACAACAACAAATAATAAAATTGTAGTAACTAGTGATGGGCGGCCGCATATAAATCCTTCTTTAGATTCTTCTACAGGATTACAAGCTTTTTATCAAACACAGGAAGCTAGGATAAGATATAAAGAGCAAGTTTTAGCGGGTATAAGAGACATTAGGCAACCACAAATAACTAATTTGGGAGATTCGGATATTGGTGCTCTTGCTGCGAATAAAGAACAAATACTTCGTGGTTCTGTTGAAAGAATACTTGCTGATAAACCTCCTTTAGTTCAGCCTCCCATTTCTAGTGAACCTAGATCTACACCAGAAGAATCTGCTGAAAATGAGCAAGGATTAGCAGCGCTAGAAAGAAGGGAAACTATTGGTAGTAGTAGATCTCCTTCTCAAAGAAGTACTTCTAGTGGCCCTGTAAGTGTTCGGCGATCACTTCAACGAGTATCAATAACTGATGTGCCCTCTGTTGGAGACGTTGATTTGCCCTCTGTTGGAGACGTTCCAGAATTTGAATTTTTACGTAGAGATCCAACAACAGGGCTTATAAGAGAGACTGTTTTGAAGGCATTTGGTATAACTAATGTAGTGAATGTTCCTCATTTGAGTCCTAGTGCAACTGGTTTTAATATAGTGGCTTATAGAACTGACAGTAGTGGTCGTTTTGTAATTGATGCTGCTAGTGGACCAGATTATATTTTTGTGCATGATATTTCTGACAAGATTAATTTTATAAACAGAATAGGATATAGGGGCCCCCCAAATACTTATTATATTGAATCCTTTGGCGTCGATACACGGTTCCAAGAAGGCACTTAATTTATTTTCTCCTTAGGACATATAAAAATAGAATTAACAAAAACCTTTATAAATAAGCCAGGAGTTCTTTTAAAATAAAATTAAAATGGTAGAAGAAAAACAGCAAATAAAGCCCTTCTTTAGGGTTTTAAATACAGATCTTATAGGAGAAAAGCCAATATCTCAGGCATTGCTTAAGATACGTGGTGTTGGTTTTAGTTTAGCTAGCGCTATTTGTAATACTTTAGACATACCTAAAAGTAAGAAAGCAGGTTTATTGACTGATGTAGATGCTAAAAAGATAGAGGCTTTAGTAAGAGAAAATAAAGATTTGCCTGCTTGGATATTAAATAGAAAGCTTGATGTTATAAGTGGAGAAAATAAACATTTAACTGGTGCTGATTTGAAGTTTACTCTTGATACTGATATTAAGACTTTGAAGAAGATCAGAGCCTATAGGGGAATGAGACATGCAATTGCTCAGCCAGTAAGAGGCCAGAGAACTAGAAGTCACTTTAGGCATGGAAGGGCTGTTGGTGTGCAGAAGGGCAAGGTTGTTGCACCTGCTCCTGCAAAAGAGAAAGGGGGAGATAAGGGCAAGAAATAACAATGAAAATAACATTTTCATGTATCAAAAATTCCGGAGGAATTTATTAGTATGGGAGATCCAAGAAAATCTAGGAAAAAGTATAAGGGGCCTGTTCATCCCTGGGAAGGCTGGAGAATAGAAGAAGAGAGAGTTATAAAAAGAGATTATGGTCTTAAGAATAAGAAAGAAATCTGGAAAGCAAATTCTGAATTGAGAAGATTAAATGCAAAGGCTAAGAAATTAATCAGGGAGAGAGGTAAAAATAATCCTCAGGCTGATAAAGAAGAAAAACAATTGTTAAATAGATTATTCAAACTTGGTTTTGTAAATGAAGGAGCACATCTTGAAGATGTATTAGCCCTAGAGTTGAAGGATATATTGGATAGGCGTTTGCAGACAATTGTTTTTAAATCAGGTATGACTTTGACACCCAAACAGGCAAGGCAATTTGTTATTCATGGAAATATTTTTGTTAATGGAAGAAAGATAAGTGTTCCATCTTATTTAGTTAGCAGAGAGGAGCAGTTTGTTATTACTTTTAATTCTTCTTCAAGTTTGGCTTCTGAAGAACATCCTGAAAGAGTAAAGAAAACCCAGGCTAGAGAAGCTGCAGATAATAGGAGAATGGTTCAGCAAGAAGCTGAAGATGCTAAAGGAAAGTTAGCTGGTGATTTATCTGAAAAAGAACTTGAAAAAATAGAGAAAGAAATTGGAGAAGTTGTAGAAAGTTAAAATGAATGAACAAAAATATAGATGGGGAATTGCACACATTTATTCTTCTTATAATAATACTATAATTCATGTTACAGATATAACTGGCTGCGAAACTTTAGCTAGAGCTTCTGGTGGTATGGTTGTTAAGGCACACAGAATGGAAAGTTCTCCTACTGCTGCCATGAATGCTGCCAAGATTGTTGCTGAACAAGCAAGAGAAAAAGGAATTAATGCTTTACATATTAAAGTTAGGGCGCCTGGCGGTCAAAATGGTCCTGCAAGTACTGGGCCTGGTGCAAATGCAGCTGTTAGAGCTTTGAGCAGGGCAGGTTTTAGAATTGGTGTCATAGAAGACGTTACTACTTTCCCAACTGATACTTGCAGGAAGAAATGGGGCAAGCGTGGACGTAGGGTTTAGAAATGGCAGATCAAAAAATACATTTACCTTCATCTGGCGGTGGATTAGTAAGATACTTTGATGATTATAAAAGCAAGTTTGAGATTAAACCAATATATGTTATAGCTGTAATTGTTTTGGTTATTATAGTTGAATTATATTTATATAAGGTTGGCTTGTAGATTTTAAGAACTTCTATGCAAGCTGCAATATTCTTGTCCTCTTCTTGTTAGTCTAATTGATGACTCAATTGTGCGATCTCTTTCTGGAATTATTCTTATACATTGGGGATGTCTGCAACCATAGCCTAGGATTTGATATTTTGTAGTTTTACCTCTGCCCTTTATGTCACGAATGTAAAAACTATTACCACCAAAATACATTATTCTTACACTAGGTAAACCATTTGATGGATATCTTTTCTGTAATTCTTGTAAATTTGTGTCATCAACGCCGTTGACAGCAGATTCTAGTGTTTTTGTCATATTTTTAGAAATAGATTTACTTTTGGTAGATTACGTCTTGGAATGTACTCATTTGTGCAAATAAATTCATGTATTCTTTATAGTGTTTTGTTTGCTTTAAATTATCTAGTCTTCTATCAAGCATGTATAATCTTCTTGGCGCTTTTTCTTTTATGTCTTCTTCATTTTTTATATTTACAATAGAAACGCCACCAAGGAAATCATCTTCATGATTTGTTTCTGGTTTTTTCATTGATTTAATTTGTTTGATAAGTTTTTCAACTAATAATTCAAAGTTTTCTTCTAAAGTTACTTCCATTGGCAATGAAGAATCATTTGAGAAATTAATTTGTAGATATAATTTATGATTTTTAGAATCTACTCTTGTGAGAACAATCTCTGACACCTCTAAATTTCTTATCTGCATGTTTATTTTGGAGATTGTTTTTATTTAAATATATTTCGCTATTTGCATTATAAAGTGCAAGAATTGTTATAAATTGGTTTCATTGTGTTTTTTTACAAAGTGCCATACTGGTTTGTAGACTATTTAGGTTATGAGAGAAAGGGTTCTAAAGATAAAGGTGTACAAAATAGATTAAAACTTGGTTTAAGATATTGGGGTGATAGTGCAAAAAGAGTTAATGTGTATGTTAATGAACCTATAACTGTTTCTTCTGTTGGTTTTAGTGATGTAAGGACTTTTAGGCATGTTGTTGGTCTTATTGGAAGGGATACTGTTCTTAGAAATTATGCTTATAGGATTTATTTACCTAGTAATTGGGAGGGCCCTGCTTCTGTTTTAGGCACTTTAGGTTATAATGTTGAGGTTTCAGATAGAGACAGTGCAGTTATACAGCTTAGATTACCTTATGATAAATCTTTGTTTGCAAGATTAAAAGATAAAGGAGGATATTTTCAATTAGAGAACATTGACAAACAAAAGGCTTTTGAAATACCTGTTTTAGGTACAAAAGTTAACTATGGCAATATGCTTGGTGGAGCTATTGAAGCTAAAGAAGATGTTGACAGGGTTTTAGGGAGGTTAAGGTCTTATCTAGTTACTCACGGTTTCAAGCCAAGGAGAATTGAAACTTATATTAGAAGAATTTGTAGTAGGGACTATAGAGGAATTAGTGTTGATAGAGAAATTATTGATGATTTAGAGGATTCTGTTGCTAGAGTAAGGGCAGCTTTAGGCAGTTATGGCAGATTTGATTATAGAAATGATTGGGAGATAACAGTAAATTCTTTTGATGATGTTAAATTTGGAGAGCAGTTGAGTGGTGATGAACTTTCTAGGCAGGTTATTTGTTATTTAGATATAGAAAACCCCTTGTTTAGAACTGAAGAAGAGAGAGAATTATTAGAAAGAAGGGCAGAAATACTTAGAAGTTGTAAGAAAAAAGAAGAGTTAACTGGAATTGAAAATAAATTAACTGTCAAAGTTGATGGCATAGAAGCCAGGTTATTTGATGATAAATATGCAGATAGTATAAGCTGGGTTTCTCTTGCTTTTAAATTACAAGATGGAAGTTTTGTTAGAGAGCTGCATACTATTAGAGATACTGGTGTTAATTCTGTAAATGGCTTTGCAGTTTCAAGGTATAAGAGTGAAGCTGATTTAGTTGATGGTGTAGCTAAAAGCATAAGAGAGAATGGCACTTATTTTATTGTTGGGCATAATTTACCTCATGATATTGGTTATTTGAAGGGAGTTGAAGATGCAGATTTTGTTATAAATGAAGGCGTTGATAAAAAACCAAGATTTACTGTTTCTAAAGGCAATTTAAGAAGAATATTTTCAGAAGGACAAGAAGTAATAGACACTTATAGTGTTGCTAAAATATTTAGACCACAATTAGCTTTTGGTGAAGGCTACAATTTGGCTTCAGTAGTTAGAAGTATTGGTTTTGATTTTGAGAAAAGTTTAGATTATGATAAAATGAGGAGACTAGAGATTTTAGCTATAAATAGCAATACTGATGCTGCAGTTAGAATAGCAGAATATGCAACTAGTGATATAGCTCCTTTATATTGGATTATTGATAAACTTGATGTATTTGATGTACTGGCTCATGTTAAGAAATATCATCCTTATCTTAGTTTAACTGAACTTGCTTTTTCTTCTGCTATTACTAGGGTTGGTATTGGTTTTGATTATTGGACAAGAAAGGGGAATCATAGATTTGTTGGTAGCGGTGCTAGAGATTATTCTTTTGAACTTGATGATGGAAGGAGATTATTTTCTAAAATGAGAGAAGATATGCTTGAGAGAAGAAGAATATTTGATAATGAAGTTAGTGGTGGTAATTTTTATTATTTTTCTTTGGA
>CAYJQZ010000045.1:5497-6730 GCA_964372555.1 Candidatus Woesearchaeota archaeon
ATTGCTTTTTTGCAATATGCAAGGGGAATAGTTGATGAGATTATGTTTAGTTATGCTTTATATGTTGATCATAAGGAGAGATATTTGCGAGCATTGAGAAGGGTTGGGTTAAAAAAAGAAGAAACTGTTGGTGCTATAAAGTCTGCTGATACAATTTATTCTAGTAGTGTTCTTTATCTTGGTGGCATTTATGAAGATGTTGCTAAATTGTATAGAGTATTTGCAGAATCTTTAAGTGGAAATAAGGGGGTGGTTAGAGCAATAAGAGAACAAATTGTAGATGAAAAGCAAGTTGAATTATTTGGGAAAAGAGACTTGTTTAGAGTAGAAGATGAGAGGTACTTTAGATTAGGGGAACTTGATAAGGGATTAAGAGAAGGATTAAGCAAGGGTAGTAGAAATATACTTAGAATGTTTAATCTTAATTTTAGAGATTTAACTAGATTCTTAGATGAGCTTAAAGGTTCTGTAACTGTTAGTGGTGTTGATGTTGGTCTAATTGATTTAATGTTTATACTTAATGCACGCAGGAGGTTAGTTAAAACTAGAGCTAGATTTTTAGATTGGTACAGAATTAATCCAGATTCTTTTGATAGTGGTATTTGTTTGGAAAGTATATTGGGAGAAACTTATGATAAATTGAGAGATGCTTTAACAGGCTTAAGTGTATTAAGAACAAATGGAATTTATTTTTGGTTAGATGAAGAAGTTGAAAATGAATTATTAATAAAATTGTAGGCAAGAAATAAGCCGTCTTTTGTCAAAGCCAAACAACAAATAATTACTACAAGACTTTGTGTCAAGTGTTATTTGCTGCGATGCTTTGTCTTAACATTCTACTAAGCGTCTTTCAGACTTGCACCGATCAGGTCCATCGTTTCATCGTTTCCTGTAAGGACGTCAGCAGGTTATCTAAGCGCTGTCACCAGAACCCTCACTGCATCATTCCAATCTTATAGGCCGTGCCGTTTCTATATGGTTTCCTCCCATTACTGGAACTCTTTTGAGTAATCCTCATTTGAGGCTATAGTTTAATACTATAGTAGTGGACGGACTTTCCTCACAATCCCGCAAGAACTAGCCATTTAAGGCTTAAGTTGATGATAGGGATGCGCTGGTTAAGTTTCTTACCTACATATTTAATAAATATAGAAAGTTTATAAGGTTTTTTATTCGTCTGGCTCTGTCCTGAGTCTCTAAAATTATAACCAAATAAGTTATGGGTTAGTAGTC
>CAYJQZ010000046.1:0-6352 GCA_964372555.1 Candidatus Woesearchaeota archaeon
AATATTACTATGGATAAAAAGGGGAATAGTCTAATAGTAGTTGCTTTTTTGTTTATGCTGTTTATACTATTTGTAGTTTTAAAATCTTTGGGATTTGTTGGGACTACTGGTTATATTGTTGCAGGCGATACAAATTTTACTTTAGAAGATGTTTTATTTGCAAAGATAAGTGTTTTAAATGAAAGCTCGTTTAGGGTATTTAATTCTACTGAGTTCTATAAATATGATAATGTTGGTTGCATTATAGATTATGAGATGGAAGAAGGGGATAGTGTAAATTTAAGTGTTGGTTTTTATTCTGAAGAAGGGGGTGTAGATGATACTGAAAAGATGTATTATAATATATTTAGTGATAGCAGCAGCAGAACTATTTGCAGAGGTTCTGGAGATGATTTAACTTGTTTATCTTATTTTAATATTACTAGTTTTGAACCTGGTGATTGGAAATGCTTTGCTAGTTGGGACGACAGAACAAATATTTCAAATAGTTTAGAGATGAAAAATAGAGCGCCTTTGTTTTTATATAATATTTCTACAATTCAGATTAGTTCTAATGGAAGTTATGTAAATAGCAGTCCTATTGATTTAGATAATTATTTTAGTGATTTAGAAGGCGATGATTTAGAATATGGAGCAGTAAATAATCTTTACATAGATGTTTATGTTGATAATAATAATGTTGTGAGGTTTAGAAATCCTGGTGGTTTTCAAGGTTATGAATATATTATGTTTAGGGCACACGATGGTTTTCTAGGCACTTTTAGTAATAATGTGACTGTTAGGGTTGGAAGTTCTACGATTGCTTCAATGCCTCCTTGTAGTCCTTTGTGGGATTGTGATTGGAATGCTTGCGTTGCTAATCAACAGAGATGTGTTTATCTTGATAGAAATAATTGTGGCGTTAATAGTGGAAAGCCGCAGGATTTAATGAGAAATTGTGCTTCTACTTCTGGTGTGCAATCTAATGAACAAAGTCAAAGTGATATTATAAACAGAGAGACAGCTGGTTTTAGTCAGACAGTTCCTGCTGTAACTGGCCCTAAAAGGACTTTGTTGTTAGTCGGTATTATAGTTTTATCTTTGGGAATAATTGGTTTTGGAACTTATTTTATTTTTAGTTTAAAGAAAAAGAAGGTTGTTGAACCTAAACAAGAAACTAAACAGCAGCCAGTAAAAGGTTTGCATTTAGAACCAAGAACTAATAGCCAGGCGGAAAATTTGGGTGAATTAAAGAAATATATAGAAGATGCACTTCAGCGCGGGCAATCCGCAGATAAAATTAAAAATGATCTAGTTGGCGTTGGTTGGCAGAAGAAAGATGTAGAGTCTGCTTTTAATTATGTACAGGTTAAGAATTTTGTAAAAGCAAAAGTAGCTGCTGGTTTTCCTAAAGAAAAAATAGTTGAGAGTTTGAAAGCTAAAGGTTGGAAAGATGAAGTAATTAATTCTATTTTCAGCGAAATTAAATCTTAATTCTTTTTTGCTGCAATTTTCAATAATCCTTCTAGTAAATCTATGCCTGCGTATCCTGCAACTAAATTTATAATATAGTTTGTTGATAGGGCTACAGATGCCACAAGGCCAATTGCTGCAGAGATTATTAGAGTTGAAATTAAATAATAAGGTCTTAACTTTGTTTTTTTGTCTGCCCTGTAGTGTTTTAGAATACCGACGACTGCCCTTATTATTCCACCTAATAAACCGAATAGTGCTGCAGCCATCAATTCTGCCATTTTTACATCGTGGTTAAATATCTTTATATAGTTTTAGATTTCAAGTTTTAAAATGAATTTAAGTGATGTTAAAAAGACTTGGAAAAAAACCTGGCATTTTATTTGGGAAGAAGATAGTTTGGCAAGTTGGTTAGTTAATATTTTACTTGCATTTGTTCTTGTTAAATTTATTATTTATCCTGGTTTGGGTTTGCTTCTTGGTACTAATTATCCTGTTGTCGCTGTTGTTTC
Organism: Candidatus Woesearchaeota archaeon; assembly: GCA_964372555.1. Classification (GTDB taxonomy): domain Archaea; phylum Nanobdellota; class Nanobdellia; order SCGC-AAA011-G17; family GW2011-AR18; genus CAYJQZ01. The sequence goes on from CAYJQZ010000046.1 coordinate 1,965, forward strand.
TGGAAGCATGGAACATCTTGGATATGGTTTTGAAGATTGGTGGAGCATAAATGAGCGTGTTTATGAAGATAATTTTAACATAAGTGAAGAAGAATTTAATAATTATATTTTTATAGATGGATTTAATCGGGGAGATTTAATTGTGCTTGTTGGAGCAAAGGAGATAGATCGCGGGGATGTTATTGTTTTTAGGGGTGCAGGCAGCGAACCAATAATACATCGAGTAGTTATAGCTGAATATAGAAATGATAGTTTTTTTATACAAACTAAAGGAGATAATAATTTTGGTTCAAGAGGTGATGAAATAAATATAACGCAGGATAGAATTATCGGTAAGGCAAAATTTAGAATGCCATATTTGGGCTGGTTTAAGTTAGGATTTTTGAAATTATTGGGGAAAGCATAGATTTTTAAATTAGATATTTTATTTTTTGTATAGAGAAAAATGTTTTGTAAAAAATGCGGAAGTTTACTTATGCCCAAAGAAGGCAAGATGAGATGCAGCTGCGGCTATGTTATGGAAGAAGGTAAAATAAGTGATAAAAGAAAGAAACAAGAGAAAGTTGCAGTTGTAGAAAATAAAGATCAGAATGAAGTATTGCCTAAGACAAAATATGATTGTAAAAATTGCGGGCATAATGAAGCATATTTCTGGTTGTTACAAACGAGAAGTGCTGATGAGCCAGAGACTAGATTTTTTAAGTGCACTAAATGTAGTGCAGTTCATAGGGAATACTAAGATTTATATATATGTTTTAGAAGTAGAATATTATGGTATTAGAAGAAGGGGCGATGACGTTATCTAATTTTACACCTATAATAGTTCTTACAATTATACTTGGATTATATGAATTAATATTAATACACAGAGATGAGAATTTTAGAGGCAGTCATTGGTTTGGACATGGGTTGCACGCAATGGTTTTCATGTTTGTAGCTTTATTTTTTGTATTTAATACAGATTACTTTTTGAGTATAACTGGACTAGTTGATAAGGGCTGGCCTGTAATTAGTAGTGCTTGGGGTGTTAGGATAATAATTGGTTTAATATTAAATATTAAGATGCATGCAGTTTCTGCTGTTGTTAAAGGTGGTCTTAGAGGTAGTATGACTGGTGGGATGGCTGAGCATTGGACACACACTACTATTGTTACAGTTTTAGTTATTTTAGGTCCGCTATACTGGCCATTAATAGCCACAATATTGCCTGATTGGGCTGGCGGTCCTGCTGCAGAAGGGGCAGGTTAGTTTTTTATAATTCTATTGTTTTATATAAATTAGACTAGACAAATGCTTAAATATACTCTAGGTTCTTTTCTTTATTATGAAATTGACGTTAACAGAGCCTAAATACCTAAAGGACAGTATTTTGATAATTTCTGAATTAGTTAATGAGGTGAATTTAAAATTATATAAAGATAGAATAGAACTTATTGCAATGGATCCTGCTAATGTTGCTATGGTTGTGTTTAAGTTACTTAGCAGTGCCTTTTCTGAATATAGTATTGATAAGGAAAGAACAATAGGCATTAATTTGGTAAATTTTACACAGATACTCAAGAGAGTAAAGCCTACTGATATATTGACTTTAGAGTTGGATGAGAATAAAAATAAATTGCATATAACATTGAAGGGAGTTACCACAAAGAGATTTGAGTTGAGCTTGTTAGATATAGAAGAAAGGGAGCATAAAGTGCCTAGCCTTAAGTTTAGTGCTAAGGTTGAAACTAATACTTTGTTGTTTAATGATGCGATAGAAGATATGGATGTTATCGCAGATAGCTTAAGTTTTCAGGCAATGAATGATAAATTTGTTGTTCAGAGTGAGGGAAACATAAGTAGCGGGAGAATAGAAATAAGTACTGATGAAGAGACCAATGTTGAGTTGTCTGGTGCTAATGTTAGTTCAAGATATTCTATAGAATATTTGAAGAAGATAATTAAGGGCAGCAAATTAACAAACAATGTTACTTTGGAGTTTGGCCAAGACTATCCTTTAAGAGCAGAGTATAAAATATTGGACAAGCTTGCTTTGCAGTTTGTACTTGCTCCAAGAACACCAACAGATTAAATAATTAGTTTGTATTTTTATTTTTATGAAGCTTAAGGATTTTTTATTAATTTTCTTTTCATCTTTGTTAATTTGTGTTGTCATGTTCTTGTTTAGTGGAATTATTTTGGTTTACGATTCAAATTTTTATAGAGAAGAGGCAGAGAAGCACGGCGTTTATGATAAATTTGTAAATTATACACTTGTTGATAGTTCTTATGATAATTTAATTAATTATTTTAGTGGTAGAGAAGAATTATCTAATATTTATAATACTAAAGAAAGAAGCCATTTAGTTGATGTTAAATCTGTTATTGATTTTATCAGGAATTTATTTTTAATTTTATTTTTTTCCTTAATTTTGGTTTTAGCTTTGCTTTTGTATAGAAGATATGAGTATATTTGGATAATTTTGGTTGGAGGATTTGTTTTTGTAATCTTATTTTCCATAATTTTTTCTTTATTTAATTTCGATAGTTTATTTGATTCATTTCATAAAACTTTTTTTTCAGCTGGTTCCTGGATATTTGATGAAAATTCATTTTTAATCAGCTTATTTCCTGGGGGGTTATTTATAGATGCGTTGGTTAGAATTTTATTAAGTTCTGTTTTCTTTGGGATGTTTAGTGCAAGTTTAGGTATATTATTTAGGAAGTTTAATTAACTGATTATTATCTAATTTTTATATGGGTTTTAAGGATTTAATTTATAACAGAAAGATTTTACTTGTTTTATTAGTGTTAAATTTTATAGGCACAGTTTTTGCTTTTTTTACTTACATTAGTTATATTAAATTTTATTTAGATATTGGCCAGTATTATCTTGTTCCAATTTTTATGGTTAGCTTTTGGCTGTATTTGTTTGCTTTTATTTTTGTTTTATACTTGTATTTTAAATTAAGAATTCCTAGGTTCTTGGGCAGTTTGATATTTATTTATTGTTTTGTTTATGGTTTTGGTTCTTTTATTTTTTATCCTTTATTTATGGCTTTTGTCAGAGGGATTACAATTTATCATTTGTGGAACATTGTTGCACATGGTTTTGTTGGGCTGCAAGCATTATTGTTTCTTTATGTTTTAGAGAAGCCAAGGATAATTCAACTTAGTGCTATTGCTTTGATATTTTTTGTAAAAGATCTATTTGATTGGTTTGGCAGCGGGTTTTTATATTTTTTAAACTTCCAATTTCCTTATACTTTAAAGATTGTATTAGCGTTAATTGCAATTGGATTGCAGGTTGCTGCTTTTTATTTGTTGCTGAATAAGACAAAAAGGCTTAAATAATCTTTAACCTCATTTTATATATGCATAAAAGGGGACAGGTTAGTGTTTTTGCAATTATAGGAATAGTTGCTCTTGTTGCTGTTATTTTTGTGTTTATTTTATTCAGAGGATTTCAAGAAAAAGCAAGAGAAATTACTAATCCGAGAGAGTATCTTCAATCCCAACTTGGGGATATTAGAAAGGTTGTTGCTAATTGTATAGGTGATGAATCTCAAGATGCTTTGGATAGGCTTTCTTTACAAGGCGGACATTTTAATCCTACTAGGTATGCAAATTATTACGGGAACAAGACTTCTTTTTTATGCTATAAAGTTAAGAGCGATGAACCATGTTACAATATGATGTTTACTAGACAAGATATTGAGAATGAATTAGGGCTGGAGCTAGAAAGAAACATTTTAGATTGCATAAATTTAGAGCCATTTATGGATAAAGATTATGATCTTTCTACTGGACAATTTGATCTTGATTTTGTTTTTAGTGACAGGGCTTTGCTTGTTACAGTTGATTATCCAATTACTTTGGTTAGAGGGAATATAACTGAAGGCGAGAGTGAATTTAGTAAAGATACATTGACTAATTTTTGGGGCGCAGCCAAGTTAGCTTCTGATATAGTAAATATTGAATCAAAGGGAGAAAATCCAGATATAACTAAACTAAGTCCTAAAAATATGGAATTTGAAATTTCAAGAACAGATATTGAAGGCGGAAGTTTGTATATGATTTTTCCTAGAATTGTGGAGGGCAATCCATTTTATTTTGCTGTTGAAAAATGAGAATCAGGAATTTATTTTTAATTTTTGTAATTATGCTTGGGTTTTTGGTAGTTGTTAATTTAACAAGCGCTGCTGGCTGCTGTTTGAAAACTGAGGGAAATCAATATTGTGTAAGTGAGGCAGATGGCGGTGCTAATTGCACAGAAGGATATTGGAGAGAGGAGAATTGTGATAGGGTAGATGTGTGTGCCAGCAAGGGTTGCTGCTTTGTTGGCGGGAATTGCGATGATAATTCTCCAAAAATTAAATGTAATTTGAACAGTGGAGAATTTAATGAGG
>CAYJQZ010000047.1:0-6316 GCA_964372555.1 Candidatus Woesearchaeota archaeon
CCAGATTATACAATAAAGCGTTATCTAAGAGCTTCAGCTTCTGAACTGGGTGGAGTGGATCAAGCTGCTTTATATGAATTACAAAAAGGAAAATATTTTATTTATCAAGGCTACAATGATGTAAATTGTTTAGTTGAACTAGACGAATGCCCACCAGAAGAAGTAAATAAAGATGCATTAAACATTGCTTTACAAGTTGCTTTGTTATTAAATGCTAAACCAGTTGATGTAATTCAATTTATGAGAAAAGTAGTTATAGATGGCAGTAACGTTTCAGGTTTTCAAAGAACAGCTTTAGTTGCAGTAAATGGTTACATAGAAACATCTGAAGGTAAAATTTCCGTGCCAACAATTTGTTTGGAAGAAGAGGCAGCTAAAAAAGTAGAAGATAATGAAAATTATAGAGTTTACAACATTTCAAGATTATGTATTCCATTAATTGAAATTGCTACAGGCCCAGAAATAAAATCTCCTCAAGGAGCAAAAGAAGCTGCTGAAAAAATTGGCATGATTTTGAGATCAGTAAAAGGAGTAAAAAGAGGATTAGGAACAATAAGACAAGATATCAATCTAAGTATAAAAGGACATCCAAGAGTTGAAATAAAAGGTTTTCAAGATTTAAGAAGTATTCCAAAAGTAGCTGAATATGAAATTAATAGACAATTAAATTTAGTAAAAAAGAAAGACAAAGTAAAAGCGGAAGTAAGAAAAGCAGAGCCTGATTTAACAACATCATTCTTGAGACCAATGCCTGGTGCAGAAAGGATGTACCCTGAGACAGACGTTCCTTTAACATATATATCTAAAGAAAAATTAAATAAAATTAAATTACCAGAATTAATTGCAGATAAAGTAGAATCTTTAGAAGAATTATATGATTTACAACCAGAAATTGCAAGAGAAATAATAAAAAAGGAAATTAATTTCGAACATTTTGTCTCTCAATATAGAAACATAGAACCAAATACAATAGCTAGAATTTTAATAGAGATTCCAAAAGAAATCAAATCAAGATTAAATTTAGATGTAAATAAATTAACAGAAGACAACTTCCATGCAGTGCTAGAATTAATTAATGAAAAGAAAATTACAAAAGAAGTAGCATTAGACACTTTATCAGATTTAATTAAATATGGAAAAATAGATTTAAATAAGTACAAGACTATTTCAGATAAAGAATTAGAATTAGAAGTTAAGGGAATAGTTGAAGCTAATAAAGGTGCGCCATTTGGTGGTTTAATGGGAGAAGTAATGAAAAAGTTTAGAGGAAAGGTTGATGGTAAAAAAGTAGCAAATTTAATTAAAAAATATGCCAAATAAACCCATAAACTTATAAATAGATCAAATTCTCACGCAACTATGACAACTTTAGATCTCGTACAAAGAGTAAGAATAATTGCAAGCGATAGGGCAGTTTCAGAATTTAGTTCTGCTGCCCCCATTACATCGTTTGCTTGTGCTCAATTTGCAGCATGGTCAATGCAAGCATATTGTACTGTTGCTGATCCAGATATTAAAAAAGCAGCAGCATATGGGATCTGTATAGGATTAGCTTTATTTACTGCAGGTTTTTATAGAACTTTAAGAAATTATTCTTAATTATCTAAATTCTACTTTATTCTCTTCGGTTCTGATCCTTTCTTATAAACTTTTTCTACTTTATTACTTTTCTTCTTGCCTTCTTGTGAAATTATATTATATTTTTTAGAGTGCTCAGGATTTAAAACTTTAATTTCATAATTTTTCTTATCACCAACTGGTTCAGGAGCAGAAGCCTTAGCAGGTGCTTGTTGTTTCGTTTCCTCAACTTTGACTTGCATAGTTTGCTGTTGCTGTTTTTGTTCAACAACTTTATTTTCTGCTTTCTTTTTATTTAAGTTGTCTAAAGCTAAATTTACAGCCTTTTCTCTGCACAATTCTAAAAATTCTAAAGGACCATTCTTACATTTTTTATATAAATTATTTATTATTTCATCATTGAAAGGAATAACTCCATTGCCTTCAGCATAACTAATTCTTCTAGCAAGCATTTCTTTACATTCATCAAAACTTAAACCTTCAAGTTGAAGTCTTATTTGTTCTTTTTTGCTTATTTTTCCAACCTCTTCATCACTTGCAATAGCTACCTGTATATTTATATCAGATTCAAGTAAAATTTTTAACATAACTATAAGTTTCTCATCCAAGGAATTAAAATCATCAACTATTAAAACTAAAGGCCTATCTTTTAATCTAGAACTTAAAAATTCTTTTACTTTATTTAAATCTAATTCTGTTTTTCTAAATATTAAAGCTTCAAATATAGAAAGTAAGTTTTTATCTTCAATAAGTTGCAAACTCTTGCTACTTATCCTAGAACTAAAACCAGCAAATTTTTCTTTGATTGTAAGCACTGGTTCTAATAAAGTTTTAATAAATTTGACAAAGTTTATTTCTTTACTAATATAGTCTACTATCACAACACCCTTGTAATGATTTAATTCTTCTTTTAACCACAACAATAAAGTGGTTTTTCCATAACCCTCTTTTCCAGTTATTATAACTAAAGGAAGTTTGTCTATAACAAAATAATTTAATTTTCTTCTTTCTTTTTCATATCCAACTATAAACTTACTTACAGGTTCAAGAAATCTATGTTCAAATGGATTATTTTTCCAACCAAATTCTTTATACCAATAATAAATAAATTGTTTATCCTCTTTTCCCATAATTAAATAGTTTTTTACCTCTTCTTAAATCTTACTCTCTGCTGTAGTTTACATTAGATAAATTCTTCTTCATAATTAACTTTTTTAGATATTTCGCCTCTAAAATCCTTCATGAATAAGTCTCTAACTTCATTCTTTTTGTAATTGCTTAATAACCAAGCAAGTTTAATAAAAGCAGTTTCAGCAATCATATCAGAATAATTTCCAATAATGCCAATTTCTTGCATTTTCCTCCCTGTATCATAAACATTCATATTAATTCTACCAAATACACAATTACTACTAATTACAATTGGAATTTTCCTAGCTAATTTCTTCAATTCATTAAAAATCAATACATGTTCTTTAGTTTTAACATCTATCTTATTTATTGGGAAATTACCAGCAATTCCCGTACCTTCTAAAACTAAACCATCAAATTTACTGCAACTCTTAATCTCAAAAGCAAACATATTAGGATGCGCTCTTAAAATTCCTATTTTTAAATTTTCTTTAAACAACTTTAATTTCAAATTTCCATGAACATTTTTTTTACTATATTTTTCTAAAAAACTAACATTTCCTTCTTTAGTTACAAAAGCAATAGGTTTATTATTTACAGCTTTAAAAGCATCTCTTCTAGAAGTATGTAACTTTTTGGTTTTACTAGCTGGTAAAATATAACAAGCATCATCGCCACTTCTAGAATGCATACAAATTCCAACTTCATTAAAATTAGTTTTTACAATAAAATTAGCCGCGCAAATTAAATTAATATTTGCATCACTACTAGGCCTATCACTACTTCTCTGACTACCAACTAATAAAACTGGTTTATTTAAATTCTCCAAAATAAAACTTAACGCACAAGAAGTTAATGCTAAGTTGTCTGTTCCATGTGTTAAAATTATACCATCTACGTTTTTAAGTTCTTTTTCAATTTCTTTAGCAATTAAGTTGTAATGGCCAAATCTTGTATCTTCAGAGAACATATTACCAATTAATCTAGATTTTATATTTGCAATATTCTTAAGTTCAGGAAACATTCCAACAATATCTTCAGCATCAAAACTTGGACTTACAGCACCAGTAGCATAGCTAACACGTGAAGCAATTGTTCCGCCAGTATGCAATATTGTTATAGTCTTCAAATTTTTATTATATTTTACTTCTGTGGTCCCTTTCTTCTCTCTTATCTCAGGAGCCTTCTTTAGTTCTTTTATATTAGAAATATTTTTCTTATTCAATCCAACATTATAACCAGAATCTAATTTCAAACTTAAGATTTTACTATCAGAAGACTGCATTACCAATCCTTTAAATAAATCGCCTTTTTTACTTTTTACCTCAACATAACTTCCCGGTTTCATCTTTCTTTTACTTTTTTCTTTTCTTTATTAAACTTATCATCCACATGCTTCATTATCTTAGGTTTCTCATAAAACAGTGCAGCTTTAATATGTCTTGGTATTTTCTCTGCTTCTTTAACTGCTTTCTTTGTTTCTTTGTATAATTCTTTAGTTTCTTTCTCAGCTTCTCTTACAACGCCCTCAGTTGCTTTACTTAAAACTCTCGTCTCTTTTTTAGCCTCTTTCTGTGTATGTGAATCTGCAAATTTAAAAAATCTAAAGCTTCTTGCTACAGGCCTTAAAAACTCACTAAACTTACCAACCCTGCTAGATTCTTTAGCTAATCTTTCACCTTCTTTTAATGCACTGCCAACCTCTTTTTCTATTTCAACACCAACATGAACTACTTGTTGTGTTCTAGCAACAGTCTCTCCAGCACCAAACAAACCAATTAGTCCTTCAAATAGCCTAAAAACTAGAAAAAAAGGAAATATAGCCAAAATATCTATCCAAGAAGCCCTCAAGAATTTAGGAAAATTCCTTATTCTTATATATTTAAAAATTAAATCTAAAATAAACACAAAAACAACAATTCCATCTATAACTTCCACAAAAAATCTATGTTCTTCCATAAATTCAGTATAAGCAAATTCCCCAACAATTATAACAATTATAACAACAAGAAGTATAGGTATTATTTTATCAACAAGCACCTCTATTTTATGCAACCAAGGCTTCATACATTCATGTTTTTAGTCTTATATTTAAATGTTTTTGGGCTCTGTCTAAAATAGCTATAACATCTAAAAAGTATATATTATATAAAGAAAATATTTATATAGAAGATATCAACAGTATAATAAATAATATTAAAGTTCGATTTCATTGGTTTTATTGGGCATAAAACCTTGGGCTTGAAATGAACTTTTCTCGGGCTGAACGTTTGTACTTAGTTATACTCTTCTTCAGATAAAGTCTCAACTTGGGCAAGCCAAAACTTTTTCTAAAAGGATATAGACAAAACTCAAATATATACTTTGTTGTGGTGTAGTATATACATCATAATACAAAAACAAAAAACAACGGGGGTAAAAAGAAAAATGGAGTTTATTATACAGAGTGCATTAGAACACTCACAAAATACAGTAAATGAAGACATACAGGTAGGACGTGCTAACATCAAAGTCATTGGTGTTGGTGGAGCAGGTTGTAACATGACAACATGGTTATACAAGAAAGGCGTTAGAGGCGCTGAAGTTGTAGCTATGAATACAGATAAACAGCACCTAGATATGATGAGTGCAGACAAGAAGTTATTGATTGGTAGAGACCTAACTAGAGGTTTGGGTGCAGGCGGTTATGCTAACGTTGGTATGGAAGCTGCTAAAGAACAACTTCCAGAAGTTAAGGATGCTATTAAAGGAGCAGATATGGTATTTATTTGCGCTGGGGAAGGTGGTGGTACAGGTACTGGAGCTGCACCTGTTGTCGCACAAGCAGCCCGTGATGTTGGTGCTATTGTAATTGGTACTGTAACAAGTCCATTCACAATAGAAAGAGCAAGAGTAGACAAAGCAGAATTTGGCTTACAACAATTAAGAAACGTTTCAGACACAGTAATTGTAATTGACAACAATAGATTAGTACAAATAGCAGGCAACTTGCCAGTTCAGCAAGCCTTTGCAGTAGCTAACGAATTAGTTGCTACTATGATTAAGGGCATTGTTGAAATTATAGCAGTGCCTAGCCTTGTTAACTTAGACTACGCAGATGTTAAAGCAATTATGACTAATGGCGGAGTATCTGTTGTAGGTGTAGGTGAATCTGATGGTGAGCGTAGAGTAGAAGAAGCAACAAAGAGAGCTTTGACAAATCCTTTGTTGGATGTAAGCTATAAGGGTGCTACAGGTGCCTTGATCCACGTAAGTGGTGGACCTGACATGACTTTAGATGAAGTAAACAGAATTGGTGAATTGGTAACTGAAACTTTGGACGCTGATGCAAACTGCATCTGGGGTGCAAGAGTAGAAGACCAAATGAAAGGGAAAGTAAGAGTCATGGCAATTATAACAGGAGTTCAAAGTCCATATGTACTTGGAAAGAGCTTGAATTCACAACCAAGCTTTGAGAAATCCAAGACAATGAGCAGAGAACTTGGCATTGATGTAGTGCACGGAAAGCGTTACTAAATCATGCTTTTAGGGCAGTAGAATTTCTTTCTACCCCCTTGCCCTAAAAAACCCTCTTAAGGCTAAGGTTCAGTCCCCCTGAACTTTAGTC
>CAYJQZ010000048.1:0-6097 GCA_964372555.1 Candidatus Woesearchaeota archaeon
TCCATACACAAATGCAACATTTATCTTTAATAAAACTTATTAGTTAATTTTTTACTAAAACGCAAAGCTTAAAAAGTATAGTTTTATAGAAATTACATGGACACTAAAGACAAGAAAATACTTGCAGAGCTATTATCAAACTCAAGGATTCCAGTAAGCAAGCTGGCCAAGAATGTTGGAGTAAGCAGGGAAGTGGCCTTATACCGCCTTAATAGATTGATAAAAGACAAGGTAATTTTAGGTTTTTATACCATTATTGATACAGAAATGCTTGGCTATTCAAGATTTACATGCTTCTTCCAGCTAAAAGGAATATCAAACTTAAAGGAAAAGGAATTCCTGCAGTTTTTAGCAGGCCATAAGTTTGCAGCCTATATTGGCCCTGTTATCGGCAAGTGGAATGTTGTTTTTGATTTACTGGCTAAAGATAAGAATCATCTTGGCAGCCTGGTCCAGGAGATTACAGATTACATTAAACCTTATATTGAATCTTACAAGATAATAACAACTGCAGCAGAGCAGGAAATTTTTCCCACAAAATTATTGGGAATAAAGAAGGAAATAGAATACAAAAAATCAGATAAAAAAGTCAAATTAGACAATAAAGACTTAGGAATACTAAAATTAATTTCAGCAAATTCAAGAATAGAATATGTAGAGATATCAAAGAAACTAAAATTAACACCAAATGCTATTAAGTACAGGCTAAAAAATCTTGAACAATCAGGAGTGATAAAAGGATACACAATTTCTATTGATATGGGAAAACTGAACTATGAATGGTATAATATTCAGATAAAATTAACAGATAAAAAAGAGTTGCAGTTGAAACAGTTTCTAAAACAGCATAAACTAGTAATTTATTATTATAAATACTTGAAACACAAAGACTGGGATCTTGACATAGGGATTATAGCAAGAAACTCACTAGAACTGAGAGATTTTATAGTGGAATTAAAAGAACACTTTGGAGATATATTGAAGATTCATGATACCTATTCTGTTATAGAGGAATTAAAAGGAAACTATGCCCCTGAAGGAATATTTGAATGAAAGTGAAGAAAATTAAACTACAATTCTTTAGCTTTCAATAATGTTGAACCAACTGCTGAAATCCTATAATCTTTTCCAACTTCTAATCCTTTTTCTGAACCACCAATAAACATTGTTTCTGCTGAAGCAGGACTTCTCTGATACCAAGCAAGCCTGTCTTCAAGGTCCTGGGCTGCAGGAACAACTGTGTTTGCAATTTTTCCTTTCAGCACCCTTGTTGAATCATATAATCTTCTCATAGTTCCGTCGCTTGCTTCTATATCTGCATAATACAATACTCCTTTTGTCTGTGCTAAACGTGAATATCCAATATTCTTTACTCTTCCAGTATATTGTTCAATATCTCCATCTTGCACAACTTCAGTTGCAGCTTGAACTCCGGCAACAGCCAAATTTGCAGGTACTGCGGCTATCATTCTAAATGGCGCTGTAACTGTTTCTAAAAGCAATCCTCCTGCTAATGCAAAAACAGCCATTGTTGCAGCAGCTAATCCCCAGCTACCCACATATTCTATTTCATTTTTTACTTTGTTTTTGATGTTCATTTTATCTCCTTACAATAGTGATAATTATCATATATTTAAAATTAATTGTAGTTATTTTTGACAAAATGATAATATTTATATACTAATTATGCTTTATACAAAATATGCCTAAAACAGCAGGTTTAATGGATGAGAAAGACAGGAAGATACTTGTAGAGCTAGATAAAAATGCAAGACAAACAGACTCAGAAATAGCAAAGAAAATTAACCTTAGCAAGCAGGTCGTAAATTACAGAATTCAAAAGCTAATAGAAAACAAGATTATAACAAGCTTTTATACAATAATAAATGTTGGAAGATTGGGATTAAATTCTTATTATGTATTCCTGCAATTGGAAAAGATAAACAAAGAAGAAGAGAGAGAACTTCTGGAAAAATTAAACAATCTTGAATACATTGGGTGGCTAGTAAGCGGAACAGGAAGATGGGATGTAATTTTGTTAATCTACGCAGATTCAATTTCAACTTTTGATAAATTGCTTAGTCAGACTATAAATATTTGTGGCGAACACCTGCATGAGTATAATTTCACAACATTGATATCTGCAGAGCACATAAGCTACAAATTCTTGGCAGAAACAAGAGACCTGCACAGCGTAAAACAAACAGAGAAAACCAAGATTACTGAATTAAATAAAAATAACAAAACAATACTGCAGGAAATATCCCAGAATGCAAGAGCCTCAATTGTTGAAATATCCAAGAGAACAAAGATTCCACTGCATGTGGTAAATTACAATATAAAAACAATGGTAAAGCAAAAAATAGTAGAAGGATTCAAGCCGAAAATAAATGTAAACAAACTGGGGATACAATGGCATTTGATGCTAATACAATTCCAGAAAGCCACAGAAAAAAGAAAAAATGAATTTGTAAACTTCTGTAAAAACAATAATAAAATATATTATGTAACAAACACTATAGGCTTGTACAATATTATGCTTGATATTCATGTTAAAAATACAGAAGAATTCAAAGAGGTTTTACTTGAATTAAAAGAAAAATTTTCAGACATAATAAAATTATATGAGTCAATAATAATATTTGATGAGTATAAAATTGATTACTTACCAGTAAAATTAATATAGGTACTAATTACTTAAAACATATGGACAACAAACAAGTAATAAGAGTTATCAGGCAAATTAAAAATATTCTTGATGATATCATGACTGTGCACGAAGATGAATTAACTAAACAAAAAACATATTCTGCATTAAGGGACAGCTGGGATTTGCTGTTTAAACAGGACGTTTCTGAGAAGGATTCATTAATAATTGTTGTAAAAGAATTTAATGCAAATTTAGATAATTTAATGAAAAGACTTCCAGAAGAAATCAGAAATTCTTCACTCTTTAATGAATTAAAGGCAAAAGTTAGTGAATTATGGGTTGCTGTTAATTCTTAATATTTAAAGTCTTTCTTCAAGTCTAACACAATTACCTGTACTAGCTGGTCTTTTTGCAAACCTAAAATGTATTGAACTTCTCATCTGGCATTTTACTGCTGTTATAATACTTCTTATGAAAACATCTAAACTTCAGAACTTAAATCGATTACTGGCTCCTTGTAGGCACGATGTAATTTTAAATCTACTTTTGGTTTTTCATCAAAGCTACTATGTCCAAGTACATATTCTACTCTTTCTAATAATTCACCGGAATTCTTAGGTGGTTCATTCCATAGACTTTGACATGCTAAATGATTCTGATATAATTGATGATATTCTGAGAGTCTATCAGCCATGTAACGTCCGCTTACATTTAGTCCTTGACAAACTTGTTCTAAAAACCTTTTTTCTGTTTTTCTATCTTGCAATTGTTGCAGTTCTCCATACATGTCTCCATATAACATATTAGTTGACTCCCAATCTTCAGCATGACGCTCACTTGTATTTTCTGGATCAATATGGGTTCTAGCGATTATGTGGGCATATACTTTCATACCTCTTGCAGTTAATTTGCCTAAAGGCTCTCCTAGTGCAGCATAAAATCCTCCAGACCAAGCTTTAACTGGTCTAAATATTCCTACCCCAAAATTAATCGGGTCTACTGAGCACATAGAAGTTATCCTTACATCAATTCTATTTCTTTGTCCATCTCTACAAAGTTCATCAACTCTATTGGCATTAAAGTAATCCTGTATGTATAATGTCTCTGGTGTTCTTGCTCTCCCGCCAGCACCCCAAAATTCTGGTATTTCTAAAAGTTCGTAATATCTTTGTGGGACTATTCTATCTAACGGTTTTGTGTTATGTATCATATCAATAACTTTTGCTGATTTTTTTCTTGGTTTAACAGTATCTCCTTCAAAAACAGGAATTAAAGGAGTCCCTCTAGAAAGGGCAGCCATCTGCTGATGGAGTTCGTTCCAAACAACCACAAATTCAGATGCCATTTTATTCTCTCCCTGTCAGCACCACAGACCATCGATCTTATGAGTTACATAACTTTCCTCTCTTCTTTCCGGATAAATCGCTATTCTCCGAAAAGCCCCAGGAACTAATCTTTCCATTTCCTTTCTTACTTCAGGAGATATTCGAGATCTAGCAACCACAATTTTATCAAAAGCACCTACTTCATCTAAATATTTTTTTAACTCATCTAAATAAGTACCATTTAATCTAATTCTTGGATTTCTAAAAGGATTAACATCATCTGCATACAATCTTTTCCTTGTATCAAGATTAACCATACCAACTAATCCTCTACCCTCATTGTTATCTACTACAAAAACGTCCCTAATTGTTGGTTCATGATACTCTCCATAAAGAGGATCTTTTAAAAAAGCCATATTAACTAGACTCTTAATTCCTTCTTGTGGTGTTTTGGAGGCAGATAGTACTAATTCTGTCTTAAATCCAAACAGCCTATCTAATTCTCTATCTGCCAATAAATATGTAAGTCTCATTTTCTATTTTTCCTCTGCTGATCTTCGTGCTATGTATTTATTAAAACGATTTCTGAAGTAGCTTTCAGCAAAAATACTTAATCCTATTAAAGAATCTGCATATAACATGCCATATCCTATGCCTTTAATAAAATCTTTATCAACTTGATGGCCATACATAGCAAGCAAAGTTCCTGCTACTGCTCCAGTGATAACTGTTCCTCTAAAAAGTTTGTCAGTTTCTTCTCTGTACCAAGGATTACTACTTATATCATTAACAGTTTGTTCAAGTCTTTGATCTTTTGCAGGTTCCACTTTTATTCTCTTCTTGTTCACTGAAACAAAAACTGATTACCTTCTTTTCTAAGTCTTTCTAGCGTTCTATATTCATACCATCTATCTGGATATGGAAATTTATCTCGTAATCTATATATTATATCTTCTGCTTGCCTTTCTAAGTCTAATTCTAACATTCTTTGCCTATGTTGTTCAACTTGATCTTTATCAATTAGTTCCCCCGTGCAGGGATTTCCAGTATTTTGTCTATAGGAATATCTATAATAACCAATGTGCTCGGCACATATTTTATCTGTTTCTCGAGCTGGTGATTTTGGAGCGTGAAAAGGAAAGCCTAAAGCTACAGTTTCTAAACTAATTAAAGTCGCAATAGGGAGTACAATTCTTGCCACAAGATTTTTTCTTGTCATTTTAACTCTTCAAACTCTATTGATAGTAGTAATATTTATATTTATAAAGCTTTCTATCTGTCATCTGTCCATAGTGGTAACAGTAGTAAAGTTTAAATAAAATGCCTGTAACATTATTATAATGGAAGAAAGAACAATAATTAGATTAAAGGATTTAGATGGAGTCCAAGAGGGAAATATAGTAGTTGTCGGACTCGAAAACGTTCTAAGTTCAGGTCCTCCAGTTGAAATATTTTGGGCTAAATTAAGTAAAGAAAGTCCTTCAGGAGTTTATCCATTTGGGGGTTATAACTCTAGCAAAAGTACATGGGAAAGGAAAAAGAATAATTAGAGAAACTTCTTACAAATTTAATGTTAAAGGAGTAGTAGTCCTGATAGGGATGTAACGCTTTATGAAGAGGGCACACCCAGGTTTGATTATTATGATTCATTTTTAAGACAAGTTCCACATGCTAGAGATTTAGGTTTTTTATAAAATTCTTACAAAGTTTCATAGTTCAATAAGCAGTAGTCCTAGTTAAATGATAAGGCTTATCATTAGGGCTTTTATTCTGCCCCAACAGCCACAAATGGTCATTAACATGTATAGAATTTTCATGCGGGAATTTTTGTTTTAATTCTTCCTTAATAAGCTCAACAGCCCATATTGTGTTTGCTCTTATCTCAATTTCTTCTTCACTGTTTTTTTGTATTTCAGTTTTGTTGTCAACTTTAGATGCAAGTTCTTTAGAGTAAAACAAAATCTCAAATTTCCTTAATACCTGCGGAAGCTTGTAGTCTGCACATGCTGTTATTTTATCTATATTCTTTAAATTACCATAGCCTTTTCCATTGAATGTTTGATAGATATCATCTACCAATAACTGCGCTCTTTTATAGAAAAATATTTTCTTTCCTTTGTAC
>CAYJQZ010000049.1:0-5930 GCA_964372555.1 Candidatus Woesearchaeota archaeon
GTCTTTTAATATAACCAGAATGTGTTATTGTAACTACAACATCTTCTTTTTCAATTAAATCTTCAGTTTCAATTTCTCCTTCTTCAGCTTCTATAATTTCAGTTTTTCTCTTGTCTCCAAATTCATTTTTAATACCGATTAATTCATCTTTAATTATTCCATAAATTCTAGCTTCAGAACTTAAAATTGCTTTCATCTCAACAATAAACCTCAATAATTCATTATGCTCGTCTAATATTTTCTTTTGTTCCAAAGCAGCAAGTCTACTCAATCTCATATCTAAAATAGCATTAGCTTGTATCTCAGTCAAAACATAATTAGTAATTAATCCAGTTCTAGCTGTGTCTACATCCTTGCTTTTCTTAATTAAATTTACAATTTCATCTATAGATTTTAAAGCAATTAATAATCCCTGTAAAATATGATCTCTCTCTTCTGCTTTTCTTAATTCATATTTTGTTCTTCTAGTTACAACTTCTTTTCTGTGTTTTACAAATTCAAAACAAATATCTCTCAAGCTTAAAACTCTTGGTTCTCCATTTACTAAAGCCAAATTAATTATTCCAAAAGTAATTTGTAATTGAGAATGTTTATACAACTGATTCAAAACAATATTAGGATCAAAAGCTTTTTTTATTTCTATTAAAATTCTAGTTCCACTTTTATCACTTTCATCTCTTATGTCAGAAATTCCTTCTATAGTTTTATCTCCCACTAATTCAGCAATATTTTCTATTAATGTAGATTTATCAACTTGATAAGGAATTTCATTTATAATTATGCTATTTTTTTCTATAGAACATTTTGCTCTTACAGTTATTTTTCCTTTTCCAGTTTTATACGCTTGTTTAATTCCACTTGAACCAATTATTTGTGCTCCAGTAGGAAAATCTGGTCCTTTAATATATTTCATTAAATCATGATCTGTTATATTTAGATTTTCAACTAAGGAAATCATTGCATCACAAACTTCTGAAATATTATGTGGGGGAATATTAGTAGCCATACCAACAGCAATTCCTGCACTTCCATTAATTAATAAATTTGGAATCTTGCTTGGTAAAAGTGTAGGTTCTTTTAAACTTCCATCAAAATTAGGAACAAAATCTACAGTGTCTTTATCTATATCGGCTAAAATTGCTTCTGATATTTTATTTAATTTTGCTTCTACGTAACGCATTTGTGCCGGTTCTGTGAAGTCAATTGAATTATGAACAAATAAGCCACAGTCTAATAAGAAATTATGGTGCCCATTTACAGTAATATCATAAACATTTTCTGTATAATCTAAAAATCTTAAAGACACAATATTGCTTACTCCATTTAATATTGTGGTGTTATAATTATTTATTTCTTCATTTGTCATTAAATTATCTTCAGTAGTTAGATCTTTAGCTTCCTTATATTCTCCGTTCCTTAATAAAAATCTATGATTTGGAGTACATTTAATCTTATCGCCAGTGTCTAAAGTAACTTCAATTAATTCAGCATTTTCTTTTGTTATTCTAGGATTTCTAGCCTCGCCAACAACAATATTTCCATTTTTGTCTACAGAGTAAACATAGAAAATTTCACCATTTTTGTAAGTTTCACAGAGTTCTTTAAAGCTTTTTGAAGATCCATCTAATAATTTTATTTTTGTATCTCCAGTAAAACAACCAAAATTTCCATGCCCCGCAATTAAAGGATATCTTAAACTAAAATCTTGAACCATTCTAACTAAAGAATCATAAATGGCAGCATCGCCATGAGGATGGTACTTAAAACATTCACCAACAATTCTAGCGCATTTTACAAACGGTTTATTATGAGCTAAACCCATACCATGCATAGAATATAAAATTCTTCTGTGAACTGGTTTCAATCCGTCTTTTACATCAGGTAAAGCTCTTCCAACAATTACTGACATAGAATAATCTAAGTAAGCTTCTTTAAGTTGGTCTTCAACAATTACAATTTTTATATTTTTATTTTCTTCTGTCATTTTATTCACTGCCCCATTCTACCTTCTATTGTTATCATATCCAAAGTGATTTCTCTATTAGTGGTACTATCAATTCCTAAATTATTTCTAGCTTCATCAAATTGTTCTTGAGTAATAGCACCAGAATACAATAATAATCCCAATTTTCTTTCGTATACTGGATTATCCCTATCTCTAACTTTTCTCAATCCAGAAAAATTTCTGTATATATCCTCTACATATGTTGCTGGATCTTCTAAAAAGCCCCCAGAACAATAAAGTGCACCATATCCTCGAACAAAGCCATATCTACCAGACCCAAAAAATCTATCATAAAAATAGGATCTAATATTTTCATCTCTAGGGTCAACGGCAACTAAATCATTCCATTCTTCATAAAAGCCAGGCATATTGCCAAAGAAAAGATGTGAGAGTTCATGAGCTAATGTAGAAACATCAAATATAGAATTAACGTTAAGTCCAATTAATCCTTTATCTAAATAAGCCACACCAAAAGATGATGAAAACGCCCCATAGTCATAGATTTCGATTCTTCTGACATATTTTAACAACGGAGGATTAATTTTTTCTAGCTGTTTATCCATACCATCGACCCAATCTTTCATGAATGCAATATCTATAGGAGTGCGACTATAATCTTCTCTTACTTTTTTATCTATACTAAATTCAATTCCCCATTTTCTAAAAAATTCTTCTATTCTTTGATCTAAAGGATCTCTTGAAGCTAGAACTTGTGGGGGAGAATTTTGTAATATTTGCTCAGCCACATGTGTTTTTTTAGGTTCATCACTAACATTATTTGGCATAAATCCACAAATTGCTGCCAATCCTCCAATTATCAAAGCATTTCTCATTCCCATTTCTTCACACGTCCAAATTCTTCACAAACTTAGCATTAGCCATTATGAATTCTTTTCTAGGTTCGACATCTTCCCCCATTAAAATACTAAACATTCTCTCAGCTTCTACAGCATCTTCTATAGAAACTTTTTTCAAAACTCTTTTATTAGGATCCATAACAGTTTCTCTTAATTCATCACTATCCATTTCACCTAATCCCTTAAATCTTAAAACGACCACATTATCTCCAAGTTCTTTTAATAAACTAGCTAATGCTGCATCATCTCTTGCATAGTAGGAATTTTTTCCTTTCAAAACTTTAAACAACGGAGGTTGAGCAATGTAAATATTTCCATTTTCTATTAATTGTTTTGTATATCTATAAAAGAAAGTTAATAATAAACAGGCAATATGATTTCCATCAGTGTTGTGCAAAGTTAATCCGCCTAAACCAGCAATAAAACTTCTATTCATATCAACAGAAAGATCATAAACAAATTTATCTTTAGTTTTGACACATTCTGATTTTAGAACCTTAACAGCTAGAAAATCTTTATTTACTTCTATAACATATCTTCTATCAGTTCCATTTTTAGTATTTGATATAAAATTATACAGCTCATCTGCATTTTTATGATTAATCCAAATTTCTTTAGATTTTAATAATTGTTTTACTGAACCTATCATGATATCATATTTATCATAATTACTTTTTATTAAAACATCTTTTAAATAATGATCTTTTGGTTTAGACTTTACAATTGAAGGCAATATTCCTAATTGTCTATACAAGAATACAATACCCTCCATTAATTTTTTTGAAGCGGTAGAATGCCCAATTAAAGGTTTATCTTTCTTACCTTTTGATTCACCAACAAAGCAATATCCATCACTTTGTAGCAATCCCTTTAAAAATGCAACTTGTAAGTCTTTTTTTAAGTTAAACATTATATCTGGAACAAATTTGTTATATGAATATTTTCCATTTAATCCAAGATAATTTAATAATAGATCAAAAGTATAAGAATTGAAATGAAGGATTGTATCGCTTTTTCTATTTTCAACTATAAAATTACAGCCCAAACTATTTTTCAAAGTATTTTTTAATTGTTCAAAATAGATTTTTTTATCTTTGCCGATACATAAACTAAATCTATATGGATTCTTCTTGCCTTTGGAAGGAGTTCCATCCCCTATATACCATCCGAGTAAATAAGATAAGTTTTTATCAAAATCTAAATTCAATTTTATTTCATTTTTATACGACTCAATATATACTTTTTTATATTTAATTTTATTTAAATTAACAAGCCTAATGGGAATATGCAAAGAAAATTGTAGGGATTTTTCTTTTACTTTTAAAATTTCTAAATATTTTTTGAATATTTTATATTGTGGCATGACGTTATCATTCTTAAATTCCCATTGTTGTATAACTGCATGATAAATTCCTAAACTCTTGCAAATCTCCTTTCTAGAAATTCCTGAGTTCATTCTTTTATTTTTTAGTTTAGTCCATGTCTCTAAATCTAGATCAACATAAGCTTCATCAGGAATATTTTTTATATGATTTAAATGAACATAAACATTATTATTAACAACATATTTATTCAAATCAATTTTATAGTCTTTATCTCTCCTAGGCAATTGCCTTGGTAACAAGACATAGTCATTCTCAGTAATTTCATTTCCCTTTTTAGCTTCTATGGCCCCATCTTTATAAGTAAAAACACTATGAGAAGAAGTTACAGTTACATTATATCCTAAATTTGTAATTATTTTGTATAAGCTTGTTTTTAATGGATGCTTTATTATATTTGTTATAGACTTAATTTTATGCTGATTATTATTAGAAAGAGAACTAACTTTATACTTATTTGGTGTTAAACAATTTTCAACAAAATTTCCAATATAATCCTGCTTTATTTCTCCATTTTCGTCTATCAATAAAAAAGGAGTATCACCAATAACACTATCTGCGTCAGTAAGTATAATTATTTTATGATATCTTAATTTATTTATATCAAACTCTTCTCCAACACCAGTGCCAGAAGCAGTAATTAAATTTAATATCTGTTGACTTTTAAAAATTTTATCCAATCTTGCTTTCTCTACGTTTAATATTTTTCCTCTTAATGGTAAAATTGCTTGTATCTTTCTATCTCTAGCAGAAATCCCGGTGCCGGCAGCAGAATCTCCCTCAACTAAAAATAATTCACACTTAGCAGGATCTCTTTCCTGGCAGTCAGCTAACTTACCAGGCAATCCTCCGCCATTCAAGGCACCCTTTCTTCTTGTTAATTCTCTTGCTTTTCTAGCAGCTTCTCTAGCTTGGAAAGCATTTACGCATTTTTCAATAATTATCTTTGCAACGCCTGGATTTTCCTCAAAAAAACTTGATAAAGAATCAAAAGTTAAACTATCTACAATTCCTTTTATTTCAGAATTTCCCAATTTAGTTTTAGTCTGTCCTTCAAACTGCGGATCTTGAACCTTCAAGGCAATTATCGCAGCCAATCCTTCTCTTACATCGTCACCACTTAAATTTGCATCAGATAATTTTTTCTTTTTGATATAATTATTTACAACTCTTGTCAAAGCAGTTGCAAAACCAGTTAAATGAGTTCCGCCTTCATGTGTATTAATATTATTTACAAAACTAAAAACACTTTCAGAATATCCATAATTCCACTGCATTGCAATCTCTACTATAGTTCCATTGCTTTGTTTATTTATATAAATAACATCTTTATGCAAAGCCTGTTTTCCTTTATTCAGATATAAAACAAATTCTTTAATTCCTCCTTCGTAAAAAAATCTTTTTTCATTATGTGGCTCTTGTCTCTCATCCTCTATTACAATCTCCAAACCAGGATTTAAAAAAGCTAATTCTCTTAATCTATTTGTTATAACATTAAAATCAAAAGTAGTTTCTGTAAATATTTTTGTATCAGGCAAGAAAGTTATTTTAGTTCCAGTTTCTTTTTCATCACAACTTCCAACTACTTTTAAATCATATTTTGGTTTCCCGCATTCATATTCTTGAACAAATATTTTTCCATTTTGTTTAACTTCTACTCTCAATAATTTGCTTAAAGCATTTACA